>NZ_MUFM01000042.1:0-24055 GCF_001996125.1 Salinivibrio sp. PR932
AAGTATAAGTATAAGGTATGTATCAATATCGCTTTCGTTTTTTATTTATAATGAGTTTTCGCTATATATTGCCAGGGCTTGCCATTCTCACTCTTGGGCGGCTGGCATTATTGTGGTTTGTGAATACTGACATCGAACTCGACATACGCGTTCAAGATCTACTTAGGGCATTATGGGTTGGATTCAGATTTGACGCAAAAATAGTAGCTATAGGTTTTGCTCCATTGATACTCGCTGGCTTATTAAGCCTCACCTCGGCACGTTTTTTCCAAAAAATAACAAAAATCTCGAGTTGGTATGCGACTGTCATCTATGCCTTAATGATCCTAGCCTCTGCAATAAATGTTTACTACTTTTTAGCATATGGTAACCATCTTGATGTATTCCTATTTGGTTTGTTTGACGATGATAGTCAAGCAATCATGGATACGCTTTGGCAAAGCTATCCATTATTATCAGGTATTACAGCCACAATTATTATCGCATTTTTTCTCGGGCATACTTTTTGTATAAAATACAATTCATACAACTCATACAACTCAAATGAACGTTACCAATCCCTGTCAATAAGATCACATATCATGTATTGCATGGCGATAGCAGCGTTTGTTGTTGCTTATTTTATCGTCGCTCGCGGTTCGATAGGATCACTACCACTTAAACGCTATCATGCTAGTGTATCCGAGCTGCCATTACTAAATGCAGCAGTTCCCAATGCTTTTATGGCTCTTGATTGGGCACGGAGTGATTATCAAAAACAAGAGATCCTCTCCTCGATAGAAGAAAAAGAATTAAGAGAACAAATGTTTGCTGTGCTTGGTAAATCCACTCCCTTTGAAAGAACATTAAATAACGACTATTTAAAAAATAACCCGCCTCATGTCGTTATGACTTTGATGGAAGGCATGGGGATGAATATGTTGGTTGAGGATAATAAAGAAACTAATGATTTATTGGGAAGGCTACGCCCTTACTTCCAACAAGAATTCGTTTTTACGCGTTTCTTAGCCAGTACTTCTGCCACTATTGATAGCATCGTCATGATGCTCTTTCACAGTGACATCCCCACAATAAGCCACTCAACTTATAGTGCAAAACCTCTGTCAGATAGTGCCATAGAACCTTATGAGCGTGCAGGATACCAAACCATTTTTATCTATGGTGGCAATGCAATGTGGAGAAATCTATCACGTTACCTTCCGTTGCAAGGATTTGATCACGTTTACGACGAAAACACAATTATCGATACATTCCCCGCAGCGAAAAAAAGTGCCGGGACATGGGGAGTCGCAGATGAATATACTTTCAAGTTAGCACAAAAAATTCTTGAAGAAGCATCCAAACCAACCTTTATCTATATAATGACGGTGACGAACCACTCCCCTTTTTATGTGCCAGATAACTATCAAGCGAAGCCAGTCGCTGCGAGCCCACGATTAAAAAGTCGAGTCCATGGTGAAACAGTTGAAGTAAGTACTATGTTAAAAGCCTACCAATATGCTAGCGATGCTTTAGGCGGTTTCATAGAGGCAATTGATGACTCACCACTTTCTGAGCGCACTATTATTGCTGCAACAGGGGACCATCATTTACGATTTTTATCAAAAGGTGCACAGAACGAAATTGCACTGAATTATGCTGTTCCATTTTTTCTTAAAGTACCAAAAAAAATTCTAACTCAAACATCTTATTATTATGACCCAACGCGTATCGGCTCACACCGCGATATTTTCCCTACGCTCTATCACTTTAGCTTATCCAACTCGCTATACTCGAGTTTAGGCGGAGAAAACTTGCTGCAAAAACAGCCTGTCTCTAATTATGGCTACAATAACTCTGTAGTTATCAACTCGCAGGGGGTATATCGTCTATCATCGCCTAAAAAACTCTACCCTTGGCGTTCATTACTAACTAACGAACGCGAAGCTGTCACAAATTCAGAGCCAAACTGGGGTAGAAACTATCAAAAGCTTCAACATAACTTTCTAAGATTTAGGGTTAACGCCAACAGTGAAAAACATGCGCTGATACGTCCCACTACGACGAATAAGTAAAACAGAAGCGCGTAGGTGGCGCCTTATCATCAACCTACGCGCTAACCTCAGTGATATTGCTTCGCCATCATGGTTTCAAACGCGTCGATCACCTGCTGTGTATCAATGGCAGCCATCACATGATCGCCTTTCACCCTAGTGCTCCATGCCAATTGATTAACGGGCTTGCCATGTTGCTGTTCAGCAAAGGTTTCATAGACACTGACTACATCCGCGAGGTTGTTATAAGGGCCGGTCCGCTTCGGATTACTATGCCCGTAAAGACCTAAAACGGGCGTGCCTTGCGTGGTTGCCATGTGCGCGGGGCCGGAATCGGGGGCTAGCACCGCATCGGCACGTGCGAGCACCGCGGCCAATTGCTTGAGACTTGTTTGTCCCACCAAGTTAATCAGTGGTACGTTGGCGTCGGCAATAATGCGGGCGGCCAGCGTTTTTTCACGCGCTGCCGGTGAACCACAGAGTACCACCTGATAACCTTTACCGACCGCGTAGTCGGCAAATTCAGCATAGCGCTCTGGCAGCCAGTTACGCTCATCTTTACTCGCGGCAGGACTGATCACGACAGTGGGCTTGTCACCGAGTTGCGCTTTGGCAAATGCATGATCGTCTTCAGAAAGTGGTAGTTGCCACTGCGGCTGCGTAACTGGCACACCCAAATATTGAGTGAAGGCGAAAAAGCTATCTAACACATGGCGAGATTGGGTGTCGGGGATCCGTTTATTGGTAAACAGCCACTGTCCCTCTTTCGCTCGGTGGCGGTGAAATCCCACGCGATAGCGCGCGCCGATCCCCACAGTCAATAAGCTCGCGCGTAAAGCAAGCTGCATATGCACTAACGCATCAAACCGGCGCCCTTTCAGCTGCCGCCAGACGTGACGCATGCCTGCTAATCCCGCTTTTTTATCAAACACCACCAGCTCCACCCCATCAAGTCCAGCTAGAAGCTGTGCTTCAACTTTACCAACCACCCAAGTGATCTGCGTCTGCGGCCAATGGCGCTGCACGGCTTGAATCGCCGCGACCGCATGACAAACATCGCCAATCGCAGATAGGCGTAAAAAACACAGGGAGCGTGGGGCGTGAGTAAACAGAGGCATAACAAATTCCAATTAAGTTATCGCGCCGATTATGCAGTTGGCTCGGTTAAATGTAAAATGCCAGCCTATCGATCAAATTGTTACGAGAATGTATTTATGGGCGCTAATACATCCCCCTCAGAAAAGCCGCGAGGGCTGATACGTATCATTAAAGCCACTGGCTATTCTTGGGCTGGATTAAAAGCGGCATATCACCATGAAGCCGCGATCCGTCAAGAAGTTGTATTGTTGGTTGCGGCGCTAGCCGTATTACTCTGGCTACAATTGCCTGTGATGGAATCTTTGATGATGTTCGGCGTCATTGTGTTAGTGATTATCGTCGAACTGCTTAACTCCGCCATTGAAGCCGTGGTCGACAGAGTGGGTGAAGAGCGTCATGAGCTTAGTGGCAGAGCAAAGGACATCGGCTCTGCGGCGGTGTTTGTCAGTTTGCTTTTAGCAGGTGTAATCTGGCTTACCATCTTATGGCATCACTTTGGTGTCCTACTTATTCGATAACACACATCGTCATACAACCCGGCAACGCGTCCATTATGTTGCCGATTGATTAACTTAACTGTGATGAGAAATCATGTCTTTTAAATCGCGACTTCAAACACACAGCTGGTTCATCGCCATTAACGCCCTTGTGTTAATGGCAATAGCCAGCCGCTACTTTGCGTTTCTACCTAGCTTTCCCACAGAACCACTTGGCATCACCTTTATCGTGGTCAGTACCTTTAGCCAAATGGCCTTACTTGCCGCCATTGTTGGCTTGATAACACTTCCGCTGCTAATGCTGCCCACCAAGGTGCGCCAACCGTTGCTCGCCTTGATTGCCTCGGTGGGTGTGATCACGCTTTTCATCGATACCATCGTGTTTGCCCAGTACCGATTCCATATTAATGCCATGGTGCTAGATCTGATCCTCGCAGGGCAAATTGTCAGCTTCCCGCTGATCACTTGGCTGATGGTAATAGGTGGCGTGATTGCCTGCCTCGCCGCGCAATGGGCACTTTTGGCTGCGTTGTCGCGCACACGTTTTTCCCACCAGCACAAAGTCGGCAAAAAATTTGCGCTGCTCACGTTTCTTACCTTGCTTGCCACCCATGGGATTCATATTTGGGCCGCGGCCTACGCGTACCAACCCGTGACAACGGTGAAACGTTATTTGCCACTTTTCTATCCAGCCACCGCCAACAGCATGATGCGCAAAAATGGTTGGATTGATGAACAAGCTCTAGCGCGCCAAAAGGCGATGGATGTAGATCGCGAAGCCGACCTTAACTACCCGCTTTCACCATTAGAAACCATCCATGTTGAACAACCGGTAAATATCATGTTTTTGGTGGTTGACTCATGGCGCGCGGATACCTTCAATGCTGACAACACGCCCAACCTTTGGGCACTGGCACAAAATGGTCGTACCTATTCACATCATCTTGCGACGGGGAACGCCACCCGTACCGGCATTTTTGGCCTGTTTTATGGCATACCGGGCACCTATTGGCACAGTTTTCTTGCCAATCAGCAATCTCCGGTGCTGATGGACCGCCTGCAAGCGCTCGATTATCAACTGGGTATTTTTACCGCCGCGCAATTGGAAAAGCCGGAATTTAACCAAACCGTGTTTGCCAAGGTAGCCGATTTACGTAACGGCTCTGAGGGCGACTCTCCCGCCGAGCTAGACGCAGATCTCACCCAAGATTGGATCCGTTGGCACCAAAAGCGTGACCCCAATCGTCCTACTTTCTCGTTTTTGTTTTACGATGCGCCACATGGCTATGATTTTCCTGCGGACTTTACCCCCAAGTATCAGCCGATGCTGGACGAAATTAACTACCTCAAGCTAAATAACGAGACAGACCCGACACCGTTTTTCAATCGCTATAAGACCAGCGTGCGCTACGTGGATAGCTTGGTGGCCAAGGTCATTGAGGAGCTAAAACAAAGCGGAGAGTTCGATAATACCTTGATTGTGCTCACTGGCGATCACGGCCAAGAAATGAATGACAACCAACTGAATTTTTGGGGGCATAACAGTAACTTTACTGACCCACAAATTCATGTGCCTTTCGCGATGATAGGCCCCGGCATCGAGGCAAAACAGGTCGATACCGGCAAACAACTCACCAGCCACCAAGATGTTGCGCCTACCCTAATGAAGCATTATTTGGGCGTAACGTCCGATCCAGCCAGCTATGCGATTGGTCATGACTTATTTGCACCAAACCCCGGCCAAGATTGGGTGTTATCGTCAAACTACAGCGGCTATGCGTTAGTGACCGACGACACTATTTTAGAAGTGGGTGCGGGGGGGCAATATCAATACATGGATAACACCAACCGACCCATAGAAAACGCGTCACCTGACTTTGCGCAAATGGAAAAAGCCCTCGAGCAAATCAGCCGTTTCCGCTAGTCCGTCGCTTGCACGTTAAGGCCTATCCGTTTATGAGCCTCTGTCTTCCAGAGGCTCATCTATCCATTTTCTGCAGGCTATATCCAGTCAAAAAACTGCACAAACTCTTGCCATTGCGCCGATGCATCCGCCAGCCGCGCTGGATAAAAGCGCACGGCCTGACCGGGTGGCGTTTGCGCCAACATGCTCAAGCTGGCACGGGTTAAACAGCCAAGCTTAGGATAACCACCGAGTGTTTGCCGATCGTTGAGCAACACAATCGGCTGACCATCCGGGGGTACTTGCACGGCGCCGAGTGCAATGCCTTCGGAAACAATACCCGGTTGCTTGCTCACGACGCTCGGTCCATTGAGGCGCACGCCCATACGATCACTGTGCTGATTGACCGTGTATTCACCATCAAAAAATGCCGTTAGCGCCTCGGCGCTGAAGCTATCAAATTGATACCCCGGCACAAGCGCCAGTGGGGTCAGGGCGTTGTAGTCAGGAATAAAACGTGTCGGTACACCGCGCACCCTCGGCAACAGCGCATGCGGTCGGCAAGGCAATACATCTCCTTTGGTGAGCGCCATGCCTCCCGCCTGTTCACCTAATCCGGAATGGAGGCCGCCGAGTTGATTGCGCATCACCGTCGCAGCACTGCCAAATGCCCCATCGACCGCCCAGCCGCCACACACCGCGAGATAGGCCCGCAAACCACGGCGCGCGTAGCGTAAACGCAATTCATCACCCGCATTTAGCGTCAACGTCTGCCACATACCCACGCGCTGACCATTGATACAAGGTTGCATGTCTGCGCCGGTGATGGCGATCGACATCGCGTGGTCAGCACGAAAACGTGCTTGACCCATGGTTATCTCGACAAGCGGTGTATTGGCGGGGTTATCGAGTAAATAATTCGCCCAAGCAAAAGCGTGGCAATCGACCGGCCCGCCTTGGCTTAAGCCAAGCTGGCCCACCCCGTAGCGCCCTGTGTCTTGCACCAAGCTCAATACGCCGGGGTCGAGCACCGTTAATCCTGCCACCATTGACCTCCTGCCGCGCGGTAATCAGACTCTGACATTGGCTCAAAACGGACGGTATCACCTACATCAAACGGCATCATGGGCGATTGACGGGGATTGAATAGCACCTTGGGACAGTTACCAATAATTTGCCAGCCTGCGGGCGACGCCGCCGGATACACCGCAGTTTGCTGTTGTGCAATGCCCACACTGCCGGCGGGGATCTGATGGCGAGGCGTGGTATGCCGCGGCATGGCTATCGTCTCATCCACCGACGCAAGAAAGGCAAAGCCGGGCGCGAAACCAATCGCACAAACGGTGTAAGTTTGTTGGCTGTGTCGCGCAATCACCTCTTGCTCACTCACGCCAGCAAACTCGGCGACCGCAGCCAGATCGGGCCCAACCGAAGGGTGATAATACACCGGCAATATCACGTGTTTTCCGCCCACGGCGTCATCGGTGACTCGCAGTGATTCGCCTTGGTTCATCACCCACGTTTTCAACCTGTCTGGTGACAGTAAGCGAACATTCACTTCTACCAGAACGCTGGTGTAGGCAGGAATTAATTCAACCACACCACGGCCAAAGTGTTGGCGGATTCGCTCACACAGCGCAGATAACTGTGGAACTAAGGCAAGATCGATCTTATTGCCCAACCGGATCATTACCGTGGTTTCACTGACCTGCTCAACCTTGAGTGTCATGGTGTTAAGGCCTTTCTGAGTTGTTTTATCGCCTCGACCGATTGTGGATTATCTCCATGCACACACACCGTATCCGGCGATAGGGTGAGCGTTTGCCCCTCAAGGGTTGTCACCGTGCCATGTTGAGATAGCTGCAACACCTGCGCAATCATCGCGTTAGCGTCATCTAACACCGCGCCCGGTTGACCGCGCGGCGCTAATTGCCCTGACGCCAGGTAGGCTCTATCAGCAAAGGCCTCAAAAATCAGCGGCACACCGACTTGTTGGGCAAGCTGGCGATGCTGACGGTTATCAGGCAATGCCAACACCATTAATGGCGTATTGGGCAGCGTATCAGCCACCGCAGCCAACACCGCTTCAAAGCAATCATTGTCCACCATCATGGTGTTATACAGCGCACCATGGGGCTTCACATAATCAAGGCTCGCATTAAAGCGTGCACAGATCCCTTGTAACGCGCCAATTTGATAGCGAACAAGGTGACTAATTTGTGCAGGGGTATGATCAATATGACGGCGGCCAAAGCCCTGCTTATCGGCGTAGCCGGGATGAGCACCAATACTCACATTGTGCTTTACTGCGAGTGCCACCGTGGCCGCCATTACATCAGGATCTGAGGCATGAAAACCACACGCGATATTGGCCATATCAATCCACGGCATTAGCGCGCTATCCATCCCCATCGACCACGCACCAAAGCTTTCACCCATGTCTGCGTTTAGTTTCATCACTCCCTCGATTTCACTGACTTTGCTTTACCTTACGGCTTTTTAACCCGCGGATAAACCAACAAAATAGTCAGGATGTGAGTCTTGTGTCGTACTCATAAGACTGATAGTTTAAACCACTATGAAAACGGTATTTGATACACACACTCTATTGATTTTTCGCACCCAGTGGTGGCGCGCGCTTTAGCGTGCCATTGAGTCTGGGTATTCATTGGCCGCCGGTAGGCAGTCAATGAGTCGTTTTCAACTTCCCTGTCTCCGTCGGCTTTTATCCTCAAGGAGACACCAATGCACCCCCCCTACTCTATCGACAAAAACGCTATCGACAAAAACGACGTTATTCTGACCGGCGATCGCGCCACTGGCCGCTTACATCTTGGTCATTACAGTGGCTCACTTAGCCAACGACTTGCGTTACAAGGACAATGTGCTCAAACCATTCTGGTCGCAGATATGCAGGGATTAACCGACAATGGTCATCAACCAGGTCACGTCGCCACGCATATTTTAGGCTTGGTCGCGGACTATCTCGCGGTTGGGCTTGACCCTGATAAGGTCACAATTTGTCAGCAATCCCAACTTCCTGCGCTCGCAGAACTCACCATGTTTTATAGTAATTTAGTGAGTTACGCACGACTGGTCCGCAACCCCACGGTAAAACACGAAATCAACGACAAGCAGTTTGGACAGCAAGTTCCCGTCGGTTTTTTAACCTACCCAATCAGTCAAGCCGCCGACATCACCGCATTTGGCGCTAACCTCGTGCCAGTAGGCGATGATCAACTTCCTATGATCGAGCAAACCAACGACATTGTGCGCAAATTTAATCACGTTGTCGGCGAGCCTGTATTACGCGAATGTCGTGCACTTACCAGCAAAGCATCGCGCTTGCCGGGTGTTGATGGTAAAAGCAAGATGTCAAAATCTTTGGGTAACGCCATCTATCTTAGCGATGACAATGACACCATACGTGACGCGGTGCGATCCATGTACACAGACCCTCAACACCTACGCGTCTCAGACCCCGGCCGAGTCGAAGGCAATGTCGTTTTTACCTATTTGGACGCTTTCCACCCTGACGCTCAACACGTCGCCGAACTCAAAGCACATTATCAGCGCGGAGGTCTGGGGGATATGACAGTGAAAAACGTGTTGACCGATAGCTTAATCTCCCTGATATCGCCCATTCGAGAACGGCGAAAAGCACTCATGAACGCCCCTGATTACTTGTCAGATATCCTAAAAGATGGGCAAAAAAAGGCGCGTATACAGACAGAACAAACATGCCAGAACGTTAAGCGTGCATTGGGCCTGCTTGTGGGATAAAGAGGTAAGAGGGGTGAGTGAAAAATGGCTTATACTTACTTACCAGTGATGAATCAGATAGTTATCGCAATCTCTTTTGCATAACGAGTTAGACAGATGTAAAAGATTGCAGAATGTTTCCCAATCCACATCAAATAAAAGGGCTTTTTGCGCGGCAAACGGAAAAAATGTCTTCCATACTTTAGCGAATTCGAAACCATAATTAACACAAGGTATCCGGTATGTTGAAGTTAATGCTGCGCGGAAAGCTCTTAGTGCTTGCCATCGTACCCTTGGTATTATCCATTCTCGTTACGTTATTTATCACTACCTATTACGAGCGAGAGCTGGTCGAAGAGAACATTGCCACTTTTCGAACCAAATTAATTGATGAGCGAAAAATGCAGCTTCGCGAAGCCACAGAAATTGCCGCGACTGTAGTAAAAAACGCACAGCAAGCGGGCGGTGATGCCACACAAAATGTTAAAGATGCACTTCGCGAAGTGACCTTTGGTAAGGCAGGCTACTTTTACATCTACGATAAACAAGGTAACAACGTATTCCATGCCTTAAAGCCAGAGCTTGAAGGCCGGTCCTTGATCAATCTTACAGATCCCAAGGGCAACAAAATTATTGTAGGCCTGCTCGAAGCGGCGCAAAGCGGTGATGGCACCTTCACCTACCTCTATCAAAAGCCGGGTACCAATGAATTGATCGAAAAGATTGGCTATGCCGATATGGTCAATAACGGCCAATGGATGTTGGGGACCGGGGCGTACATTGACGATATTGAGGCACGCGTTGCCGGTTTCCGCGAAAATGCAGAACAGGCTTTAGCGGCACAAACTGCGCGCATGGTCATTGCGGGTATTCTTATTTTGATCATTACGTTCGTTGCCGTCGCCTTTGTTGCCCAACGGATGTCAATACCGGTGAAAGACATGCTGGACAACCTCAATGATATTGCCGACGGTGATGGCGACCTGACCCAGCGCCTGAAAATTAAAGGCAGTGACGAAATTGCTCTGCTTGGGGATGCGTTTAACCGCTTTATCGACAAGCTGCAAACCACCATCCGCAGTGTGGTGGATGTTACGGAAAAAGTGAGCCACACCGCACGCACGATTGACGAGCAAACCCAGATGGTTGCCACGCAATTACAGACTCACGATAACGAGACCGAGCAAGTGGTCACCGCTGTTACCCAGATGAGCTCGGCTGCGCAAGAGGTGTCACAGAACGCCACCCAGGTGGCTGATGCCACTAGTGCAGCTACTGACGACGCGCGTCACGCCCAAGAGAAAGTTCAGTTCTCGATCACCTCGATGCAAGCGCTGGTCGAGCAAATGAATACCTCGAGTACGCATGTGGATTCGCTAAATGAGCAGTCCCATAAGATTACCGGCGTGCTTTCTGTGATTGGCGATATTGCTGAACAAACCAACTTGCTGGCACTTAACGCTGCCATTGAGGCCGCACGTGCAGGCGAACAAGGTCGCGGGTTTGCGGTGGTCGCTGATGAGGTGAGAACCCTCGCAAGCCGCACGCAAAAGAGCACTCACGAAATTCGCGAAATGCTGGATGAGCTACAGTCGTACGTCAATCAAGCTGTAGATGGGATGAAGCAAAGTAACGATACCTGCCAGCAAACCTCGGAGGCATCCAACGAAATTGGTAGCGGCATTGATTCGGTGAGTAACGCCATTACCCAAATCAATGACATGACCAGCTATATTGCCTCGGCTGCCTCGGAGCAAACCACGGTGACCGAAGACATTCACCGTAATCTGGTATCGATTCGCGACATTGTGAGCCAGCTACTCAACGCCAGTAATGACTCGTCACAAGCGGCAACTGACTTAAACCAGACAGGCGAAGAGCTCAAACGTCTGGTGAGCCAATTTAAGGTTTAACCGGCAACACCAGACCAAAAGGCGCTAATCGCTAGCGCCTTTTTCTATTCCGCCCGCCGGCTTATCTTTCTACTTCTGGCAGCGCGCGTGCCATCAATGCACCCAGCAGGCCAAGCGCCGATAACACCGCAATCACCACCATCAACCCCCACTGGCTCAACCATGCCGTGACGCCACCCATGAATAAGAGCATGAAGCCAATCAACGTATTGCTAACCGAGACATAATCGGTGCGCTGATTGCCCTCAGCCATATTCACGATGTAGGTTTTACGCCCAAGCCGCACACCCTCGTGAGCAATGGTCAGGACAAAGTAGACGCCAGGCAGTACCGACGCAAAAGAAAACAGCGCGGGATACCACTGACCGATACTCACCACCACCAGCCCCAATAACGCCGTCACCACGGCAGCCATTATCATCACTTGGCGGCTAGACCGATCGGCAAACAGTCCCCAAAAAGGGGCCGACAACAAACTTGCGATGCCACTAATCGCAACAAAACTTGCGGTGGTGATCGCTAACGCTTGGCTATGCTGACTAGCTAACAGCACATAATAGGGCGCGGATAGGGCCGAACAGAGTAACAGTGAACGGGTGATCACAAAGTGGCGTAGGCGTCTATCATCCACCAATAAGCGCAGTTTAGAAATCGCATGCGTGAGCGCATTGGCACCACCTTCAGTGGCCCCTTCGTATTCATCCACTTGGCTGTAAACCGCCGCGGCAATCCACCAAAGCACTGCGCCGAACGCCAATAGCGCGCAATAGACCCACACATGCTGTTGATCCGAGACACTGAATAATCCGACACCGGCGGCAATCGTCACCGCCCCCGCCAAGCTTGACGACCACCCATTCAAGCGTCCTCGTTGCGGCTTAGGAATGGTTTTCCCTAACACATCTTTCGAGGCGACCGAGCACAAGCCTCGCGCCAAACTAAATACCACCAGCAAGCCGATAATGCTCCAGCCGGCTACCTGACCGGTTAAAAGTAACGCAGCGATCGCCATGGCTAGGATACACGCCCCTTGAATGACAGAGCCCGCCACCCATGCCCACTTACGTACCGCAAATTGGCGGACATAACCGGCGATACCCAACTGAGGCACTAACGAGCCCGCCTCTCGTATGGGCACCAATAAGCCAATTAACGACAAGGGAGCACCAACCGCGGTGAGAAGCGCTGGCAAGACAATTTTCGGGTTAGATACCGCGTCGCCAATTTTGGTGAGTCCTTGGCTAACGATGATGCGGAAAAAATTGCCCGGAACCTCACGGCACGCACTGCCATCAATGTCTTTACAGGCACGCGCATCTTCTTCATTAAAAAGTTTTTGGTGTAAGTCATCCGCTAGTTTGTGCACGCTTTCTCCCAGTCTTTTTTGTTTTTATTCTGCCCATATTGGCAAGGTACGGCAAAATCAACGTGATAATGTTCATCATGGCGAACCCAAGACCGCCGCGTTGAAAACTGAATATGTTGCTTTAAATACTGCCCATACTGGGTATCGTACAGTGTTGGTACTTACTGTAAGTCTTTATGGCTCAAGCGCGTAAGCCAATATTCACGATAGCGAAAATAGCAATAGGTCGAGGCAAACAGGAAAAACAAATACGAAAGCGAAAAGACCAAAGGCGAGGTGATCAACGCATGTTTTAACCCGAGCAGGACACCCGCCGCCGTCACTGCAATCTTAGCGACCACCCCGAGCAACAACAAAAACAGCGCAAACTGGGGGTAATGGCTGCTACGAAACGTGATCCAATAGCAAGCACCCACCGCTGTACTAGCGACGCACAGCCCAAGAAGATAAGAATGGAAATGCTCACCCGCCAGCACACCGCCGACTATGGTCAGCACGAGAAGAAGAATAAATGCCATGTTTCCTGCCTTTTTCTCTATTATGCCACTGGCTGGCTAAGGGTGAGAGTGAAGGCTTAAGAGAGTGCGACACCGCTTGCAGGTTGGGTGCACATAGATGAAAGAGTGCGGGATTTTACCGTCATAATGGCGCCGTAACGTTGTGTCAGCGCATCCACCGAGATCACTTGCCCTTGGCGTTTTACGCTGACACGTGTGCCATAGTCGGCTCCGATGCGTCCAGCGCCCTCATCCGCGCTACCCACATAGGTGAAGCATTCAATCGCTAAATCCACAATCCGAAACTCGCGACGACGCGCACTTAAAAGCGCTACCCAACATTTTGCTGCCAGTACTTGTTGTGGCGTTTCTGCCCGTACCGCAAAGCGCCAACCCTCACCGTCACCATAAAAATCCATCGGGAAATGGCGCTTTATTCTCTTTTTATCGTTATAGGTTTTCATCTTTCAATTGTCGTTTTTTTCGTCACCAGTAATGACAATCATCGTCATAATTACTGCATTATCATGCCCTATCGTCCAACGCTTGCCTAATCAAATTTACTCGATAGTGCCCAAGCGTCTAGCAATTAAACATGTAAACTATGAATAGCCTCGCAACCTCACTTATCGCAAAACAATCATCATAATTTTGTCGCGAAAATACCGAACCACATCATCATTCTTAATATATCTAGCTAAACTATTATTTGTACTGGGAGATTTTCATCAACGAGGCCGCGAGAGGATGCAAAAGAAGATAATGCGTTGTCTGAGCGTGTTTATCAGTCTGATCATCATGCTGAGTGCTTCTGCAAAGGCAGAGCAACCTATACGTGTTTTATTCATCAATCCAGGGCATGCGTCTGAAAGCTTCTGGCAGGAAGTCGATCAATACAGCATAGCCGCTGCGGACGCTCTTGGGATCGAGTTAGATATCCGCCACGCCTCCCGTAATCACTTTGCGATGCGTCAAATACTCTCGGCGAGACTGAATAAGCCCCCCCTTCCCAACTATGTGATCATTGTGAATGAAAAGCTGGCAGCCAATCACCTTTTTCCGATTTTACGTCAACACCCGATTTACGTTCAGGTCATCTTAAATGACATCGATGCAGAAGTGCGCGCAAACCTGTTAAGCGATCCTCACTGGCAGCAATATTTGTTACCCAGCGTGATCCCAAATAATCGCTATATTGGGGAGAAAATTGCTGAGGCCATGGTAAAAGCTGGCCACCAACAACCCGGCGAAGCGGTTATAATATCGGGCGATCTCAACACTCCGGCCTCTGTTGCCCGCGAAGCTGGCGCTCGCGACTATTTCAAAAGCCATCAGCAGATTGAATTAATGCAAGTCGTTCATGGGCAATGGGATGAAGCAATAAGCTATGAACAAATGGGCACGTTGCTGCAACGTTATCCAGCGTTGAGATACGTTTGGACCGCGAATGATCATATGGCATTTGGCGCCATCAAAGCGGCGCAAGAAATGGGGAAAAAGCCGGGTGAAGATATTTTTTTCGCGACAGTGAATACGTCAGCAAAGGTTCTATCGCTGAGACAGCAAGGTATTATCTCGGCACTGGGCGGCGGACATTTCTCTGCGGGAGGCATAGCACTTACCCGTATTTATGCCCATGCAAATGGCCTTTCATTACCGTTATTATGCGCTGACCAGTTGTTCCAGTTGATAGAGCCCAACACACCCTATTTTTCTTTTTTACAGGCCGATGCTTGGGACCATATCTCTTTCAAAGAAATGGCTCGTCAACAACGCTCGCACTGCGGTGCTGATAAAATGGAACGGATCAACCAGTGACCCAATTCGATATCAATTTAAAAGGTCTCCAAGCTCGTATCGCGTTTGTGGTACTGGCGCTCAGTTTGCTGTTTTCTATCGGAAGCACGCTATCTCAGATGTATCTTAACTACCAACGTGCGGTAGCCACCTCGACCACACTAATCGAAAGTCGCAGCACGGACGCCGCGCGTGTGATTAGTCATGCGCTCTGGGTGGTCGATTTAGAACTCGTACGTCGCAGTGTTAAAGGGTTGTCGATGATCCCAACCGTTTGCCGCGTTGAGGTAAAAGGCTTTGATGGCACCCAGATCAGCGAAGTTAATAGCACGAGTAGTCATTGTGATGCCAATCATCAAGTTCTTTTAAGCGTGCAGGGGAATAACATCGGTACGCTGAATATGGTACTCAATCGCTACGAGGTAAAACGGGAGGCGCTTGATAGTGCGACTCCTCTCGCACTCGTCCATTTTACTGAAGCATTCATCATCACTATCATCGTACTTTGGGTGGTCAACCGACTATGTTCTCGACCACTAAAGCAGTTAACAAATTCTTTGGACCGGTATCAATCAGAAAAAACCAATCAAAGCTGTGTACCTGTAAGCTTGATCCAACGCGGCGATGAGATTGGTAAGGTGGCGCGTTCCATCAACGCCATGCAATCGCGTATCCGCGATGACTTTCTGCAAAAGCGTATTACCGAGCGAGAGTTAAGACAACATCAAACATTGCTGGAAGAACAAGTCGAACAGCGTACCAAGGCACTCAATTGGCAATCAAACGCAAGCTCTTTGCTCGCAGATATTTCCATTCAGTTTCTAAGCTCTGACTCCCACAATATCACGGAAGATGTTGAGCAAGTGCTCCCCAGCATGGCAAAGCTTTTGGGGGTAGAAGCAATCAGCTGGTACGCCTTCGATGCCTATCGCGCTGAGCGTCGTTGCTATTGGCCACAGGAGATTACCTTCGCCCCAGATGTGGTCGACCTAAGTGAAATGCACATGATCAAGCGTTGGCTTGCGGATACAGAAGCGCTGGTGGTTCCCCATGTCGGACAGTTAGGCGAAGACGCTATCAACGAACGAACTTGGTTACGCCATCGCGGCATTCTCTCTATTGCCGCATTTCCGCTAACTGACGGCCGAAAAAGCTTTGGCATGATCACAGTGGCGAATCGCCATTTACCCTTTATTTGGGATAACAACAAAACACTGTTGCTCAAACGCTTTGCGACTGCAATCAGTGAAGTCATGATCCGCGAACGCAATCATGTTGCCATGGAGCAGTTACAAGAAGAATTGATCATTGCCAATGAGCGACTGAAAGTACAAGCAGAAACCGACGACTTAACCCGGCTCATGAACCGCCGCCCGTTTAAACGTGAGCTCAGCAATCATATTTACGACGGCATCAAAAAAAACCATCCAGTCGCGGTCATGATGATCGATGTCGACCATTTTAAAGCCTACAACGATGAGTATGGACACTTACAAGGCGATGACGCACTCACTCAAATCGCGCGTGTTTTACTCACCCGTACCCAAGAGTATGAAGGCACGGTTGCACGGTTCGGGGGAGAAGAATTTGCCATCACACTTCCCCCTAAGCATGCCGCACAGCTCGACGGCTTGGCCAATGCGATTCGCGATGATATTACTGAACTGGCAATGACGCATGAGAAAAACCCTGATGGCGATTATGTCACTGTCAGTATCGGCGGGATCATCACGATACCGGATGATGAGACATCAGACTCCTATCTGTTAGAGGCCGCCGACCAACAACTCTATCAAGCCAAAGACGACGGCCGCGATTGCATTAACATTCTCGACCAGCGAGAGGAAAAATAGCGAGCCAGCTCACGCCCGTTTGCGAGCAACCATCGACATTCATGACAGGACGATGACGGTATGCTACAACGCCAACATCATGGTGTGGCAGCTGTCTTTGCAATGCCCATCGATAAGCGCATCCGCGCAACATAATAATAAATTGTTATCGACTCAAGAAAAGGAAGCCCTATGAAAGTCGTTTTTATCCGTCATGGAAAAACCGATTACTCACTGGCAGACGCGCGCCAAATGAGCCAGTTGGAAAAAGACTATGCCCCCTTGCAGCGTGAGTGTATTCCCGACATTCAGGCCTTGGCCAATCATCCTAGCTTACAGCAAGCAGAGATTATTCTGTCTTCGCCCTACACGCGTGCATTACAAACCGCTGAAATCCTCAATCGTCAGCTGCAAAACCCGTTGTTTGTAGAACATGACCTACGCGAGTGGCAAGCGGATATCAAAGGCAGCTATATTCCCCTTTCAGAGCGCGATAGACGCTGGCTTGAGTATCGCGAGCTATTTGCCAATGGCAACGAGGTTACCAACGCAGGCTATGAATCGGCAACCTCGTTACACCGCCGCGTCAGTGCCGTGCTCGATAGCTATCAAACCTACTCAACCATCGCCGTTGTCGCCCACTTTAATGTGATAGAAGCGATTGTGGGGTATCGCGAACAAGGCATTGAATACGGCGAAATTATCGAATTTGATTATCAGCCCGGTCAATAACAACCTTCTCACGCAGAGATAGACGCCTCGAGTACAGTAAAAAGGGACGCCGCATGCGTCCCTTTGCCGTCGCTACTATTTTGTCAGGCCATTATTGGCAATCACGTTTTGATACCAGTAAAAGCTCTTTTTGCGATGACGTGAAAAGTCACCACTGCCATCGTCATGACGGTCAACATAAATAAACCCATAACGCTTGCGATACTCTCCTGTGGTAAACGAAACACAGTCAATACAGCCCCAAGGGGTGTAACCAATCACATCCACCCCATCTTGTGAAATTGCCTCTCCCAAGGCCTCGATGTGTTGTGATAAGTAGCTGATACGATAATCATCATTAATCTCGCCCGATGCCTCCTTCGTATCCAGCGCACCTAAACCATTTTCCACCACAAAAATCGGTTTCTCGTAACGTTCATAAAGCTCAGACAGCGCGTAGCGCAACCCCTTAGGGTCAATTTGCCACCCCCAATCAGAGGCGGGTAAGTGCGGATTCAAACGGCTGGCGCTGAATAACGCATTTTCATCTTCCTCGGGTGGATTGGCATCGACAATGTTGGTCATGTAGTAACTGATCGCCAGAAAATCCGCGCGGCCATTTTCTAGAATTTGTGCGTCATCGTCGTCCATCGCGACCTGAATCCCTTTTGCAGCCCATTGTGGCCAAATATAATGAGGATAGTGGCCCCTAACCTGCACGTCGCTGCATAAATATTTATCTCGCATCGCGCGTTGAGATGCCAGTAGATCATCAGGATGGCACGTTGCCGGATACAGCGGCATCATATGGATCATGCTACCAATTTTAAAATCTGGGTTAATGACGTGGCCCAGCGCGACCACTTTGGCACTCGCCACGAATTGATGGTGCAGCACCTGATAAAGCATCTGCTCGGGGTGATCGTGTTCGGTAAAAATGACCCCTGAGTTACAATAGCCGAATAGCGGATAGTCCCAATTAAGCTGATTGTTAATCTCGTTAAAGGTAATCCAGTAGGTGACTTTATCGCGATAGCGCGTGAACACCGTCTCGCAAAAACGCACAAAGCAGTCCACCACTTTGCGGTTGGCCCAGCCACCATACGCTTTCACAAGGTGATAAGGCATTTCGAAATGCGACAGGGTGATCACCGGCTCGATTCCCTGCGATAACAAGTTATCAATCAAGCGGTCATAAAACGCTAATCCGGCTTCATTCGGAGTAGATTCATCACCGTTTGGGAAGATCCGCGACCATGCAATCGAGGTTCTGAAGCACTTAAATCCCATTTCCGCGAATAAAGCAATGTCTTGCGGATACCGGTGGTAAAAATCAACCGCTTGGTGATTCGGATACGCCTCCCCAGCCTTAATGGT
This sequence comes from Salinivibrio sp. PR932, assembly GCF_001996125.1. Lineage (NCBI taxonomy): Bacteria > Pseudomonadati > Pseudomonadota > Gammaproteobacteria > Vibrionales > Vibrionaceae > Salinivibrio > Salinivibrio sp. PR932. The sequence continues at coordinate 18,787 of NZ_MUFM01000042.1, forward strand.
ATCGGTCATCTTTCTAGGTACGCCGTGCTCACCTTTGGTCAACACATCGACAATGCTGATCCCCTTGCCATCGGCGTTCCAACCCCCTTCCACCTGATGCGCAGCCACGGCGCCGCCCCAAAGAAAGTTCTCAGGAAATTTACTCATGTATCACCTCTTATCCGTCTTCGTCGCTAGCCTACCCCGTTCAATACTGCTGAAGTGTGAACTGAATCCAAGATTAATTGATAGTTAATATAGTTGCTGGAAACAGCCATGCCAGAATGAATAAAAACGCAAAATAAAAGACAATTTATTCTGTTAACTTATTTCGCTGGCAGTGATACGCTTAAGTGATATACAACGGATACCGTTTGATCAGTCCACAAGGAGTATCAATGAGCATTTTTAGTCAGGTCGCGATTGTTGGTGGCACCCATGGCAATGAATTCAGTGGCATCTACGCACTTAAACAGTGGCAGCAGAATAGCGAGACGGTCACACGAAGCAGTTTTTCTACTGAGTTATTTTTCGCAAATCCCTGCGCATATCAAGCCAACAAGCGCTATCTCGATTGTGACCTTAATCGGCAATTTGATCCCAAGTTACTGGCTGATCAATCACTTGCTAACTATGAGCAGAGCAGAGCCAAGGTACTCAATCAGCAACTCGGCCCCAAAGGCGATCCGCGAGTAGATTTAATTATTGATTTGCACAATACCACCAGCAATATGGGCCCGACGCTAATTTTATTGACCCTAGATACCTTCAATACCCAGTTAGCCGCCTATGTCATCGAACGCATGCCCGATGCGGTTATCTTAGTCGAAGATCATATCGAGCCCATTCAGCAAGCCTTCTTATGCTCAGTAGCTAAACAAGGTGTGATCGTTGAAATTGGCCCCCAACCTCAATCGGTGCTGCGCCATGATGTGATGGAATCGATGCATGAAATGACCACGCACATTCTTGACTTCGTTCATTTATTTAATATCGACCAAGTGCCTGAATTGCCGGAAAAGATCACTGGGTTCCGTTACACAGAAACACTGCACTTACCTCAGGATGCATCTGGGGAACGCATTGGTATGGTGCATCAACACGTTCAAGACAAAGACTTCGCTCCGGTGAATCCAGGGGATCCACTCTTTATCTTGTTTGATGGCAGCGAGCAAACATGGCAAGGCGACTATGTTGCGTACCCACATTTTATTAATGAAGCCGCGTATTACGATAACAACATCGCCATGTCGATGGCAGAGCGTATTGAGATCATCACCAAATAATAAACCCATCAATAACACGAACAAGCACTGGGTTTTGTACTACGCTTAAGCTATTTCCGGCAGACGTATAGAGCCAGTTGTGAACAAGGCAATTGAACATCATAAAGACGTTGAGACGATACTGCCCTCGCTGTTTCGTAATCTAGATACCGCCGTTGTAATAGCCGACACGCAACGGCGCATCCAGTTTTTAAACCCCGAAGCAGAAGCCCTGTTTGGTTGTACACTGGAAAGTGTGAAAAATACCAGCACGCGAGTGCTATACGCCGAACAAGAAGACTTCGATGCTAAGGGGCGTGAACGCTTTAATCCCGAGGCGGAGCCCTATTATCACAATGCTTACGTAGTAAGATACAAAACCGCCGATGGTCATGTGTTTCTGGGGGAAACTCACGGTGGTCCAGTGTGCGATGATAACCAAGACGTTATTATGTACGTGGCCTTTATCCAAGATATCAGCACGCGCGTTGAAGTGGAATCAGCCCTTAGCCAACTGCATTCCATTACCTCGGCGCGCAATCTTGACTTCAGCAAACGCGTGGAGCGTATTTTATCACTGGGTTGCAAACACTTCGGGCTACCCATTGGCATTCTTAGCCAAATCGTCGACCAACGCTATACCGTCCAACAAGCCATTCATCCCGAATGTGCGCTCCAAGCCGGCCAGGTATTTGATTTACAAACCACCTATTGCAGTCATGTCTATCAAGCCAATGAGGTCAAAGGATTTCATCATGTTGGCAACAGTGATATCCGCTCACACCCCTGTTACCAACATTTTGCTTTAGAAGCTTATATTGGCGCCCCCATTTTTATTGATGGTGAGCGCTATGGCACCCTAAATTTTTCTAGTCCAGAGCCCACTCGACCCTTTATTCCACAAGATTTCGAACTATTGCGACTATTTGCTGAGTGGGTGGGTCATGAGCTGGCGCGACTACGTGATTGGGAAGCGTTAGAACATGCACAGCAACTGCTTGAGATCCAAGCCAATACTGACTCGCTCACCCAACTCTACAATCGCCACTATCTGACTAATGCACTGACCAAGGAACTGGCGCGATGTGAACGTTACAAAAATCCATTAACACTGGCAGTCGTCGACTTTGACCATTTCAAGAATCTTAATGATACCTATGGCCACCGAGCTGGCGATATCGCGCTACAGCGCTTTGGGAATATTGTCAGGGAAGAATCACGAACCAACGACATATATGGTCGCTGGGGCGGGGAAGAGTTTTTGTGTGTGCTACCGGAGACCGATATAGACGGCGCGAAAGTGGTACTCCAGCGTCTCGTCGAGCGCGTTCACGCCGAAGTCATCCATGTGGATGGGCAAGCTATACGTTGCACCATCAGTATCGGTTACACCCATTTTGTGTCACACGATACACAAGATACGATCATTCAACGCGCGGATACCGCACTCTATAAAGCAAAGAAAAATGGCCGGAACCGAATCGAGCAGGCGTGATTCAAGATCGCTGTTTTCGGGCCCAAGTCACATAATCTTGGATGACAGGTTCTGCGAGCAACAGATCAAGCGTGTGGTAGGAGCGGCCTAACTGCTTTTCACTAAATTGACGATGGATAAAGGCATGGCAACGTCGGCATACCCAGATACCATGCTCGCGCATGTAGGCACGGGAAAAGCGTTTGGTAAACCACTTATTGTTATGGCAGGTTTTCGGGATCAGGTGATGGAAGGTCAGCGGGCGTTGGTGCTGACAAATCACACAGGGTGTTGAAGAAGGTGGTGGCATTGGCATCGAGTGATAGCGCAACGAATGAAGGGGACATCACCCAAGCGACGTCCCTTTCAGTATTAAGCCAGCAACTTACGCGAAGTTGTCGCGCAAGTACTCAATGATATCGTCTGACTCATACATCCAGTGCGTCTCACCGCCTTGGTCGATACGCAGACAAGGTACCATGCCTTTGCCGCCTTCGGTTTGCAGGCGCTGCCACTCTTGTGGATTCGCATTCATATCCACCAGCGGGATATCGAGCTTTAACTCCGCCATCACCGCACGAACTTTATGACAAAATGGGCAGTGCTCTTTGTGATACAAGCTTAGTTCGTTCAAATCAGCCATCATGTTTCCTTTTTGAAAAAGCGGCCATGGGTGTGCCGCTGTTTACTGTCATTGTTTATCCCTAATGATGGCATTGAAGACGGTATTGATGCTAGTCATCCACTCGCTTTGTTGGCACTAAATTGCGACAACCGCTCGACGAGTGTACGGGTTTCATCAATGAGACCACTGATCTCTGACGCCGATGCGGTGGTTTTTTGTGCCAGCGCACGCACCTCGTCCGCTACCACAGCAAATCCTCGGCCCGCATCCCCTGCCCGGGCAGATTCGATCGCCGCATTGAGGGCGAGTAAATTGGTTTGGTCAGAAATGCCGTTAATCGTCCCTGTAATGGTGCCAATGCTATCTAGAATTTGCACCATCGACCCATGAGTATCGCTGATCACCGCGTTCCGTTCACTCACATCAGAGCCATAAACGATCGTTTTGGAAAGCTTTCCATCGTCATCTAACACAGGTGACATTACAGCTTCTACCGTCACACGCTTTTGCTCTTGTTCACAGACAAAATGCTGCTGGATAACTTGGCCAGATTGAAGACGTTTTAGATCATAATCACCGACTAACCCTTTTAAGTCACGGTAACGGCGTTGGCATGCCTCCAAACTCTCTTCCCCAAGGGCATTTAAGCCATGACTATTAATCAACTCAAAATGTCCTTGCGAGTCACATTCGATCACGATGTTACTTTCGGAAATCGCTTTTAAACGGGCATCATTCTCCACTGCTTCAGATTTGGTCGCATTAACATTCGCCTGCACAGAGATATACCGCTCGACTTGACCATCATGACCAAAAATGGGGTTAATCGATAACGAAATCCAGTAAGGTTCACCCGCTTTGGTATAGTTGAGAATTTCTTCGTAAAAAGGCTGGTTATTGTCAAGGTTACGTCGAATACGCGCCACGGTTTCTGGGCTTGTGTTTTTGCCTTGCAATACATGCCCCGGCTTTTTGCCAACCATGTCCTCTAGGGTATAACCCGTCATATTGGTAAACCCAGGATTCACGTACTCAACCAAGCCATTGGGGTCGGTGATAATCACTGAGTTATCCGTCCCATTAGCCACCAGTGACAACACCTTGAACTCTTCTTGCTGCTTTTTCTGTGCGTCGATGTCTTTCACAAACGCGGTATAGAGAATATCACCGCTGTCGAGTTTAACCCGAGATAGAGATAGGTTTGCCCATATCGTTTGGCCGTCAAAAGTGTGTAATTCAATGTCGCGTGACGTACCCACGATTTTATCTTGACCGGTTTCCCTGTTCGCATTCACAAATTGATCATGCTTAGGTTGGATTTCAGCAGGCACCAGCATTTTCACATTTTGGCCTAACACATCGTCTCGCTCACATCCCCACAATGCTTCAGCCGCTTTATTGAAAAAAATTACTTCGTTCTTGCTGTTAATCGTGACGACCGCATCAATACACTGTTCGAGGGTTTGATTAATGATTTCTTGCGACTCTTTCTGTTTGCTGATGTCTTTTACAAACGCGGTGTAGTGGATATGCTTGCCAACTTTAACTTTCGATAGCGAAAGGTTACACCATGCGATACTGCCATCTTTACGTTCAACCTGAACATCGCGTGATGTGCCAACAATCTTATCTTCACCGGTATTCCGGTTATTATTGACATAGCTGTCGTGATTCGCCTGATACATTCTCGGCACCAGCATTTTCACGTTTTTGCCGAGCACTTCTTCGGGATGATATCCCCACAAACGCTCAGCGGCAGGGTTGTAATAAGTGATGTTATTGTTGTGATCAATCGTCACAATCGCATCGATGGCTTGATCGAGGACTTGCTGTAGTGCACCCTCACCCTTTCTTAGTAACGTTGACTTAAACATGGCAAGCCCTCCCATTAACATTATTAATACAAATATCAGTACTAATGTGAGG
>NZ_MUFM01000043.1:0-20701 GCF_001996125.1 Salinivibrio sp. PR932
TTTCAGTTTTTTAGATAAAAAGAGTGCGCGTGTAGGGTTTGGGAAATCGCACATGCACACTAATACAATGTTATGTTCTTGGAGGAAATTGTGGGCTATCAGAGGGATAGGGTAACTTTCAGAGTTTTCCATAAACTGGCTTTAACTATTTACAAATGCCTAAAATTTAAGGTGTTAGGCAAAACAGAAAAGCTAGAGTGGCAGCAAATTTTAGTAGCCGATTGTTTACGTATTATAGGGTTTTGTAGTTTGGCTTATTGGCTAGCTTCCAAAGTTCAAATGTCGACATCTAGTGATAAGCACAAGTTTTGGTCTACTCATATTTTGGGTATTGCGTCACAATACGCAGGTGATATGGGTGGTGCTGAAAGAGCATACTTACAAAGCCAAGATTACGGTTGTGAGCTTTCTTTGAGTTTTAGTTTACAACATTTGGGTAAATTAAACGTGGAGCTTGGTAACTATGAACTCGCTGAAAAGCAGTTTATTGAAGCATTGGCTATTCGAACGAAACTGAAGCGTACAGACTTAATAGATTCGACCAACCGAGCAATACAAGGGTTACAAAAGCTACGAACATAACAAACGAGTATGTCGTCAATCCTAAATTTTAGCGAGGTTTTTATCCCACATCACGCCGTCTCTGAGCATCGAATTTAAGATCACCACCATCTTACGCACACAGGCAATAATGGCGACTTTTTTCGGCTTTCCGGCGGCGACCAATCGGGTATACGTAGCTTTAAAAACAGGGTTACATTGCATCGCAGACATCATCGCCATATACAACACGGTACGAACTTGAGCACGCCCACCTTGAATCACCCGTTTGCCTTTATATCGCCCACTTTCTTTTGTCACGGGTGCAACACCAATGAGTGATGCCGCTTGTTTGTTGGTTATATAGCCTAGCTCAGGGACGTTACTGATGATAGATGCTGCTGCAATGCTGCCAATGCCAGGCACGCTCTGTAAGAGCGCATTTTTAGTCTGATATTCAGGACAGGCTTCAATCAACGACACCAGTTTTTTCTCGTTCCCACGCTCCCGCGTGGGAATGCATATCTAGTTATCATTCAGACACTGAATGTTCCATAACCTGAGTAAAATCACGCCACCTAGAGTATTGAACCGGCTTGTTCGCTAAAGATATTGACGCTGTCCGCGAGTGTTAGAACAGAGATCAAGTGCAGTTCGGTGATCTTTTGGCGAATCCTGCCCATGATTCAAAATCCATATACATTCCCACGCAGGAGCGTGGGAACGAGTTAGAGTTCTTCAGGAACCATTTTCATTTCAGGATCAACAGCCGATGTAAAAATTCGATTAAAGAAACCGGCATCAACAAAAATTGCAACAGTACGACGGGACATCTTAGCCTCATAAAACGAAAAAGCCTCTGGGTCGTCACATCCCGTATGGTGGGAGGAGTCGCCAAAGGCCGTATGTTCTGTTCAACAATGTTGTTCTACAGCGAATCCTAGATCATTTAGTGCTTGGCTTGCAAGGAATGACAAATGATAAACAGAACAGCCCAACTAATGTGTGCAGTGTTAGGGATAAGATAATGTAATTCAAGTGTGCAGCTGGCAATTTAGTGTGAATTGCGTTGTATAACAATCAACTATGTCCTCAATCACTAAATTCTAGCGAGTTTTTTCATCCCACATCACGCCATCTCTGAGCATCGAATTTAAGATCACCACTAAATTGCGTACTAAGAGGCGTTGTAGATCAAAGTGCTGAGTCTATCGATGCACCTCTGTCGACTGACACAACTGCATCCAGGCCTCGGCGGTGCGTGAGACATAACGCTCGCCGTGCCAGACTAACCCAAGTTGCCATTCAATCGCTGGGCTTATCGGTTTTACTAGCAATAATTCACTGTCTTCCAAGCTGGCGCTGAGGCGCTGGCATAGGGGCGCAGGTAAAAACGCCACCCCTGCACCACTTTTCACCAAAGCGGCTAAAAAATCCCACTGACTGCTACGCGCGGCAATGGTGGGCTGATAACCATGCTCTTCACAGCGGGCAATAATCCGATCGCTTAGAGTAAATTCAGCGCTATATAGATAAAACGGCTCGTCTTTGACTGCCTGCCATGTCAGGCTTTTTTGCTCACGCCACGCGGCTTGGTTAGGCAGCACTGCATAAATGGGGTGAGTTTGTAAGGGTAAGCTTTGCAAGCACTCAGGCTGGGTGTCGGTGAGCATGTTGATTGCTACATCAATCTCGCCATTGATCAGCGCTTGTTCGGTGCGCCGCCCACCGTATTCGACAATACTGAGCGCCACGTTTGGGTACCGTTGACGGTATTCACGCAACACATTGGCATACAGCGGCCCTATCATCGGTGGCATCCCCAACCTAAGCTGGCCGCGCGCCAGTTGGTTGAGATCGTCGAGCTCGGTATTTAGCTGCTCGAACTCAGCAATAATACTCTGCGCGCGCTGATACACCACCTCACCAGCATCGGTTAACCAAAACCGCCTTCCCTCTCGGTGCAACAACGGCTGACCCACATCTTGCTCAAGGTTACGCACCATTTTACTGATTGTCGGTTGCGTCACATGCAACGACGCCGATGCGGCAGTAAAGCTCTGCTTTTCCACTAAGGCAATAAAATAGCGCAACGCACGAATATCCATAAACGGCCCTTAAAAGCTGTGTGTTAATCATGCCATTTTGGCATAGTTTAAATAAAAAAAAGTCACTTTATTCACTCTCTGCTAAGACGTAAACTATGAGCCATCTCACAGATTCTTGGCACGCCTTCGATGCAATTAATTAAAAACGCCTTACTTACCTTACTGCAAGTCTTTGTCTTAGCAGGCATTTGGTTTTTGTCTGATTGGTTGGTCACAACCTTTGCTATTCCACTACCGGCCAACCTCACCGGTATGTTGCTGTTGTTAGGTGCATTAATGTTGAAAATTGTCCGTGCCGATTGGTTACGTCGCGGGGCAGCGTGGCTGTTAGCGGAGATGTTGCTGTTTTTTGTGCCGGCGGTGGTGGCGGTGGTCAACTACCAAGATTTATTGCTGCAAGAAGGCGGTAAGATCATGGTTGTACTGATTTTAAGTACCGCGATGGTGATTGCGTCAACCGCTTGGGTGGTCGATAAGGTGTACCGTTTTGAGGTTAAAATGGCGCGCCGCCGCAGTAACCATCACCACACGCACCACCCTGATCTAAAACCGGAGTGCTAAGCCATGATGTCTTTACCTGCTTGGCTTCACGCCTCGTTATTAAGCGTTACCTGCTTTTTAATGACCCTTGGCTTTTATTACATGAGCAAATGGCTGTATCGCCGTCACCCCTCGATTCTGGTGATGCCATTGTTGCTCGCGCCCTTGCTGATTGTGGCGGTGGTGGTTGGGTTTAATATCCCGTATCAAGACTACATGGCGCAATCGTACTGGCTGCTGTGGCTGCTGGGCCCGGCGACTGTAGCGTTTGCGATCCCCGTGTATGATAACCGCGCGCTCATCCGCCGCCATTGGTTATCGCTATCGATAGGCGTCACAGTGTCTGTGCTAGTCGCGATTACCAGTACCGTGGTGCTAGCGCGGGTGTTTGAGCTGTCTGAACTGCTGCAACGCAGTTTGGCGATGCGCTCAATCACCACCCCTTTTGCCGTCGAAGCCACCAAAGCGATTGGCGGGCAAAGCGATCTCACCGCCCTGTTTGTGGTCCTCACTGGGGTGATTGGCATGGCGATTGGTGAAAGTATTTTGACCGTGATTGCGATTCGCTCGCGCTTAGGTCGCGGCGCAAGTTTGGGGGCGTCGGCACACGGAGCGGGAACCGCTAAAGCCTATCAGATCGGCCATGCCGAAGGGGTGGTGTCGAGTGTGGTGATGATGATTGCGGGCATGGTCACTGTGTTGCTTGCCCCTGTGTTGGGTCAGCTGCTTTGGTAGGTGATCGCTAAGGGCTTTTCTGCGCTACGTTATCTGTAACAACAGAAAAGAGGGAGAGGATGAAAGTTTCTGCTTGGTGCGCAGGTCTTGATCCTCACCAACCCTAATAACGAGGCGATCATGAAACAGCACAAATCAATGTGGCGAGTTATCGCGTTCACAGCGTTCAGTTTGCTATCGATAGCAAGTTATGCGGCGGTAAAAGACACTGCCACCACGTCACAAGGCTACCAAAAGGCGACTCTTGCCGGCGGCTGCTTTTGGTGTACGGAAGCTGATCTTGAAAAACTCGACGGCGTGATTGATGTGGTATCTGGCTACTCAGGCGGTGAGCTTGAAAATCCCACCTATAAAGAGGTCTCGTCCGGCACCAGTGGCCACATTGAGGTGATTGATGTCACCTATGACCCTAACGTCGTGGATTACGAACAGGTGCTCGATCAGTTTTTCCGTCATATCGACCCCACCGATGACCAAGGCTCGTTCGTTGACCGTGGCCCGCAATATCGTCCCGCGATCTTTTATCGCTCTGAAACACAAAAACAAATTGCCGCGGATTTTATGGCGGAAATTGAAGCGTTAGGCGTGTTCAAAAAGCCGCTGAAAACCGAGCTGATTCCGTTCGAGAAATTCTGGCCAGCAGAAAGCTATCATCAGGATTACTACATAAACCACAGCATTCGCTATAGCTACTACCGCTATGCATCAGGGCGTGACCAGTATCTGGACGAGATTTTTGGTGACGATCGCAAAGACAATCCGGTCACCTTGCGAGAAATGATTGATGGGCAAAAAGCGGAAGAGATGGCAGCAACGAACACCCGCTACTCGCGCCCCTCGGATGAGAAAATTCGTGCGATGTTGTCAGACATTGAGTATGAAATCACTCAAGAAGACGGCACTGAACCCGCGTTCCGCAATCGATATTGGGACAACAAGCAAGCCGGGATTTATGTAGATATTGTTTCGGGCGAGCCGCTGTTCTCCTCCACTCATAAATACAAATCCGGTACTGGCTGGCCAAGCTTCACACAGCCCATCAATGAGCAGTATGTGGTTACCAAGCCGGATAACTCCCTGTTCTATACGCGCACCGAGGTCCGCAGCAAGGTCGCCGATTCGCACCTTGGCCATGTATTTGAGGATGGTCCCGCCCCCACCGGCTTGCGCTATTGCATGAACTCAGCCGCGATGCGCTTTGTGCCGGTCGATAAAATGGCCGAGGCGGGTTATGAGGATTATCTTTATCTGTTTGATAATCAGTAAAATTAACGCTAACACAAACAACGCCCCAGCGAGTTCTCACTGGGGCGTTATTTATATGTGAATGATTAAGCGATCAGTTATCCGGTTTTTGTTCAGGCGGCGTTTGACCGAATTTTTCAAAAATGGCACTGACTTCACCTGACGCTACCATTTGCTGAATGGTGCGCTCGAACTCAGGGAAATAATTCACCACCGGTGATTTTTTCGGGATGCTGATATACCGTCCGTTATAAAAACGGTCCACAAAATTGGCCTGAGTGAACGCGCTCACCGCAGTGAATTTATCAATATCGTGGCTTGAAGACGTCACCGCCACATCAATACGCCCGTTTTCCAGCACCTTAATGATTTGTTCCGTATCGTTGTAATAGCGACGCTTGAGATCCTCGGTATTGTTAAACAAATCGGAATAGAAGCTATCACGCAGTGCGCCAATCCGATACTGCTTGAGCTCTTCAAAACTATTGATTTGCTGGTTAATGTTTGGGCCGATGATATAAAACACTTCACGGATGCTGTAGCCATACGGAACGGCATTCAGAAAAGCCTCTCGCTCGTTGTTCATCGAATGACGCGGAATAATATCAACCTCCCCGACTTCGGCGACGTTAATCGTTCTTGCCCACGGTACCGTTGACCAATCGACGGTATGGCCCATTTTCTCAATCGCGACAGTAATGATTTCAGCCACTGGCCCATCGCATCCCGTTTCGGTAGGGATCAACTCAGGAGCACGATCACGACAATGTGCTCTAAAGGTATCTGCGGTTGCCGGTACCGCGACAAGTATCAGTGCTAAAAGTAAGTGTTTCATTGTCTACCCTCACTGTGAACAATACTCACTAAGCGTAGCGAGGCCTTTGCCTATTCGCTCGTTTTTTAACCATCAATCACGACAAACACAATGGTGACCCCTGTCAGTGTTTGCGGTAAAGTCCTTTTATCTCAGGCATATCACATCAATAGGGACATGGCATGCACACCATCTTAATTACTGGATTTGAACCGTTCGGCGGCGAGAGTGACAACCCGTCTTGGCAAGTAGCAAAAGCATTAGAAGGCTGGCAGCCTAATGAGGAGTGCATCGTCAAAGCCGTGCGCCTGCCCTGCACCTTTGATGAAAGCTTACCAACGTTACACAGCGCGCTAGAATCGCTCAGTCCGATGATGGTGATTGCTCTTGGCCAAGCCGGTGGTCGCGCTGAGATAAGCTTGGAGAAGGTAGCGATTAATTATCAGGACGCGCCCATTCCCGACAACGCCGGTAAGCAGCCGCATGGTACGCCGGTGGTGCCATCTGGGCCCAATGCCTATTTCTCTACCTTGCCGCTCAACCGTTTAGTGAACGCATTAAACGAAGCGCATCATCCAGCCAGTGTTTCTTACACCGCGGGCACCTTTGTGTGTAATCACGTGTTTTATGGCTTAATGCATGCGCTGGCTCATCACACCGAGGTACGCGCCGGCTTTATTCATATTCCCTACAGCCCAGCACAAGCGTGTAAGCACCGCGCCCCGAGCATGCCGGTAAGTGATGTGGTGGCAGCGATGAAGATAGCCATCGAGTTGAGTTTATTGGATGATGATATCACCACCGTGTGTGAAGGCATGTTGCACTAACGCAAGATAGATGGCGCTCAGACGATGACGCTCAAACAGTGGCGCTTAGTAGGTGGAGCACAGTTGCGATTACCGTGCTCCTAACCCAGTCGCTTAAAACAGCCACTCAGTGACGAGATCGTTGTCAGTCAGCACGCTATCGAGAAAGGCAAACAAGTGCGCATTCATCGGAGCTGTATCAAAGGCGCGAATGGAGGCAGGGTCTTGAATAAAGCGCTTGTTAGCGGCCTCGCCCTCTGGATAGGCGGCGTGCAGTAAGCCTTCAACCGCCAGCGGCGTCAATTCAAGATGGCATTGAAAGCCATACACCCTTGGTCCGTACTTCACGATCTGGCGCGGACAACCTTCGCTACTGGCCAGTACACGACTATTTGGTGTCAGCCCCGGCATATCATTGTGCCAATGACCCACAATTTCTTGCGGCGCGAAATGCGGAATGTGCTCGTCGATATGGCCATCTTCGCTTAACTGGATGGGGAAGTAGCCAATCTCGGGCTCAGGACTTTTTTGATACGGTGCGCCCAAGGCTTCACCAATCAGTTGCGCCCCAAGGCAAATGCCTAATACCGCACTGCCTTGTTCGATACACTGCTTAATCAGCGCTTGCTCGCGCTGGCTATCAAAGTGCGGGCATTCAGATTGTGGCGTATCTGGACTTTGCGGCCCGCCGAGTACCACCAGCAGGTCAATGCCTTCACCACTTTCTGGCAACGGCTCGCCCCGATACAAATGACTAGTTGTCACATGATAGGCACGCTCATCACACCAATCTAAAATGGCACCTGGGCCTTCAAACGCCTCGTGAATAACAAGATGGACGCGCATTCCTCACTCCTTGGGATTTGTTTTACGCATGATTGCGGCTAAGCATACTATATTGAGTCGCGGCCTCAAGCCTTGCCCACCACGAGTGGAGGTCTCGCTATAAACGCTTGAGTTAGCAACTGAAACAGCTGTTCGGTTGCCGGCAGTTCACCTAGGTGCGCGGCTAATGGAGTATGCACCTTAGCCTCAATGCGATCAGGGTGACCACAAAGCTGATTACACAGCGATACAGGGGCAACAATATGTTGGCAATCCGCATCAATCAGCAGACACGCTTGCGCCAGCATTACGGTTTGTTTGGCTGAGCCTGCTCCCGTGCCTAAATGCAGAATACGCTGGGCGGTTCCCACCACTTTTTTGCCGGAAATATTGAGGTTGTAGTCACCATCACAATACGAACCGGGCGTGTCGCCCACCGTCGTCACAATGCCTAACTGATGGAAAAAAGACTGTAAAATGGTGCAAAAATACTGGTAAGCCGTCTGAATATGATACGGCGTGTTAGCCGGCCACACCGTCAGATAAGACACGTTGATCACGCCGGGTAGTTGCGGCACCGGCGCCCCGCCTGTTCGGCGGCTCTGTACTTGCCAACCTAACGCTGATAGAGCGCGGCGCAACTCAGGCGTTTGTGGCCATTTTTGGCCCGCCGGCAGTACCAAGGTTTGCGCATCTGGCTGCCAAAGCAGTAATGCCTCGTTAAGTTCGCCCTGCTCTACTCGTTGGATCAGCGCCTGCTCTTTCTCAAATGCAGACGCCACCGACAACGAGGGATAACGCAAAATCGTTTTTTGAGTCGCCATCATGCCCTCGCTATCGTCACGTTCACTGATTGCGCAATTAACCGAATAAGCGCTGCCAAATGCTTGGGTTGCGTTTGTCGTGGTACTCTTCACGCAAGGCATCAATTTGGCGCAAACCTTGTTGGGCCTTATCGAGGTCGCCTTCGCTGAGCGCGGCATCAATTTCCTCTACCGTCACCGCCAATTTATCGAACCCTTCCATAAAGATATCCGCTTTTTCCGGTGGGTAGCTACCTGCTTTGGCTTTCGCGACCAAGGTTTCTAGTTTCGCAACCGGCGCTTGCATGGCTTCGATACTTTGTGCGCTCGCCGCCTCTTTAAAGGTCATTTTCATTTCTTTCATGATCGGCTCGAGCTCAGAGGCCGAGACGTTCAACGACAGCAGCACCGCCACCGCACCCGTGAGTATGACTTTCTTCATTTTTGCTCCATGTGATTGTTTTTTTAGTAATAATAATGCGTCTCTATCTTACTCACTTCTCAGGGTATTGCCTAGTATAGAAGCGTAAAACAATGTAAAGCACTTACACATCCCGCATCCGAATGGTATGATTAATTGTAAATGATAATTATTTTAAGTTAGATAATATGAAACAGCCGAACTATCACCTCACTCACGTTATTGATACCCAAACCGTCACACCTAATATGCAACGCTTGACCTTACAAAGCGACGCTTTCGCGGATTTCCCAACGGAGTGTGAAGGCGGCTATATCAAGCTGCTGTTTGATAAAGCGGGAAGCACAGATCTGAGCGGATTAGCAGAAGGCGAGCGCCCTGTGATGCGCACCTACACCATTCGCCGTTTTATGCCTGACCAGCAGCAAATTGAAGTAGATATGGTTCGCCATCAAATCGAGCAAGCCGATTGTGGCTTTGCCGCGCGTTGGGCACTGAATGCCCAAGTAGGTGATACCATTAATATTGCCGGCCCAGGGACGATTGCGCCGATTAATCGCGACGCGGATTGGTTCTTTATGGCGGCCGACATGACTGCATTACCCGCGCTATCAGCCAAGATCAAAACCTTGCCTCGCGATGCCAAAGGTTATGCAGTGATCCAGCTCGATACCGCAGAGGATGCTCAACCACTCGACGCCCCCGCTGGCATGGAGATTATTTGGCTGACCACCCCGACGTTGGCCGAAACGGTAAAAGCACAGCCTTGGTTAGCAGGGCAAGTGTCCGTGTGGTGTGCCTGTGAATTTGAAAGCATGCGCGCACTGCGCCAATACTTCCGTAACGATCGTGATGTTGAGCGTGAGTTTATCTACATCAGCAGCTATTGGAAAAATGGCGTGACCGAAGAAGGCCACAAAGTGATCAAGCGTGAAGATGCGGAGAACAATCAGTAAGCCTGAGCACCTCGTTTTTATCGATATTGAGCGTGCTTATCGCGTCTCTACCCGTATAAAAAAGCGCCGATAACGGCGCTTTTCTCGTTTCAGAGGGATACCCTTTGATTACTTACCCTGCTTGTCGAGTAAGTCTAAGAAGAAGGCATATTCCAGTGCGTCTTCTTTAATGCGCTTAAAGCGTCCCGATGCGCCGCCGTGGCCGGCTTCCATGTCGGTTTTAAACACCAACGTATGGTTGTCAGTTTTGAACTCACGTAGTTTCGCGACCCATTTCATTGGCTCAAAGTACTGCACTTGTGAGTCATGCAGGCCTGTGGTGACCAACAAGTTGGGGTAATCTTGCGCGGTGACGTTGTCGTATGGTGAATAGCTGAGCATGTATTCATAGTAGGTTTTGTCATTCGGGTTGCCCCACTCGTCATACTCGTTGGTGGTCAGTGGAATCGACTCATCCAACATGGTGGTGACGATATCGACAAACGGCACATGCGCGGCCACCCCTAGATACAACTCTGGTGCTTGGTTGATGATCGCTCCCATTAACAAGCCACCTGCTGAGCCGCCGACGGCAAACACCTTGTCTTTATCGCCATAGCCTTGCGCAGTCAGCGCTTTGGTCACATCAATAAAGTCGTTAAAGGTATTCTTTTTGGTAAGCTTTTTACCATCGTCATACCAAGGGCGACCTAGCATTTCAGAGCCACGGATATGGGCAATAGCAAAGACAAAACCGCGATCTAGCAGGCTTAAACGCGTGGTGGAGAACATGGGATCCATGGTCGCGCCGTAGGAGCCATAGCCGTATTGATAGAGCGGGTTGGTGCCATCTTTTTTGAAGCGATCTTTACGGTACACCAAAGACACAGGCACTTGCGCGCCATCGCGTGCGGTGATCATCAACCGCTCGGAATGGTAGTTGTCCGGATTAAAATCACCCAGCACTTGGTTTTGTTTGAGCATTTCACGCTCGCCCGACGCCAAGTCAAACTCGTAATACGTGCCCGGCGTGGTCAAGCTGGTGTAATACACGCGCACCGCGGTGTTATCCATCTCTGCATTGCCGGTCAGGTAAGACGCATAGGCCGAGTCGTTAAACCTCAGCTGATATTCCTCCCCAGTGGTGAGGTTACGCACCGTGGTACGCGGCAAGCCATTTTCGCGCTGCTCGTAGACCAAGTGGTTATCAAATAGCGTAAAATCAACTAACTGCACCTTATCGTTTGGCGCGATCACATCTTGCCATTGGCTGCGATCGTCACGCTCGCTTTGGTGTACCTTCATCAAGCGGAAGTTCACCGCTTGATAGTTGGTATAGATGTAATACCACTCACCACGCTTTGCCACTTCATATTCGATGCCGGTTTCTCGCGGATAAAACACTTGGGCGGTGGCATTCGGATCATTGGCATCCACGAGCGATACGCCGCTGGTTTCAGTGCTGGAGTGCCAAATAAAGATCTGCTCACCGTCTTTGCTTTTACTCAAGCCGGTGTAGTAGCTGGTATCCGTTTCTTCGTAAATTAACGTATCAGCGGATTGTGGGGTGCCCAAACGGTGGCGATACACCTGATACCCCAGCAAGGTTTGCGGGTCTTTTTTGATATAGTAGAAGGCTTGGTTATCGTTCTGCCACACAATACTGCTCGAGGCGCCTTCAATCTTATCATCGAGGTACTCACCGGTAGTGAGGTCTTTGACTTGAATGGTATAAACGCGGCGGCTGAGGGTATCTTCCCCATAGGCTAATAGGTTTTCGTTTGGACTGACGCTGAGTTGGCCAATGCTGTAAAACTCATGCCCTTTCGCGAGCGCATTGACATCCAAAATTACCGTTTTGTCGGTGCCGGCAAAGTCTTTCGCACGCACGTAAGTGCGGTACTCATTATCACCTTCCACTTCACTGGAATAGAAATAACTGCCTTTTTTAACCGGGACCGAGGCATCGTCTTTGACGATACGGCCTTTGATTTCATCGAATAGCTTGGCCTGCATTGGCTCAGTGTGCGCGAGCACCTGATCGGCATAGGCGTTTTCTTGATTAAGATGGGCGATCACGTCAGGATCTTGGCGTGCATCATCACGCATCCAATAGTAGTTATCCACGCGCGTGTCGCCGTGAATGGTCATTTCATGAGGGATTTTTTTCGCGACAGGCGCACTCAGTTCGCCTGGGCTGGAAGCTTTCACGTGTGACTCTCCTTGAAAACTGCACCCTGAGAGCAAAGACACCGCCAGTGCTCCGGTGAGTAAAATGTGTCGGGACATACTTTTCCTTCAGGTTTATTTAGCCATAACAGTAATTTAACAAGCAAGCATCCTATTACTGACCTGAGGGTATTAAGCAAGTTCCAATAAACAATATTCTTTTTATCGTTCGCCAAACGATTGGCTGACGCATCGTTTCTTAATACCAGTCCATATTATAAGCCTAAAAAAGCTAATTTTTATCTTTGAGCTATAAAAGGCTAATTACAGCAAAGCGAGGCTTTGTGTGATCACAACGCCCACTGATGTCGTGATCACTACCGACAATAACGAACCAATTAAAACGTATTCGGTTAGGCTGCGATCGGCAGAACGCGTCAGCTCACCAAAGCGGAAAATCGACTTGGCTGCCAGCACAAAACCGACAGCGGTATAGCTGCCAAGCAAGGTAAAGGTCAGGATCAGAATACGCTCTAAATAGCCAATCAACGCTCCCGCAGCCACGAGGCCGTGATAATTGTGTTGATGATCAGAGGGTGAGTCCAACTTGACCGTAAAGCGCTGTAACACATGACCAATCAATACTGATGTCGGCTTTAAGATTAATAAATAGCCCGTGCCAATTGCGACGATCTCGCTAAACAGAGGCATCTCGGTCAGTCCAACCCAAGGTGGCTGCGCCACAAAACTCAGGGCAATGAGCCCTAGTACCAAAAGGTGTATGCCTTGGCTCACCGAGAAACGGGCCAGTGATGACTGCGCGACGAGTTGGCCATCAAGCACTGCCACCACACACTTGGTCACCATGCCAACCAGCAATACACCCAATAGCGGCGAAACGTGCTGGGTCCAAAACACCGCAGGTACCAGTAAACATAAACCGTAGAGGAGCGGTGCAACCGCCCAATCCAGTATTCGCGCGCGTGGTGTCGATTTCGCCCACCAATTCGCAGGCTGTAGATAGAAATCATAAATAAGATGGGTCAGTAACAAGGGAACCAGCAAAGAAAGGAAGGCCATCATACTTGCGCCTCCACAGCTTGCTGAAACTCGGCCAACAATGCCTCGATAAGCCCCCAGCCCGCCGCTTTAAGGGACTTACTCACGGTTGCATTCGCGACTCCAAGTGCGGCCGCTAACTCACCGTACGCGAGTGGTTGATCACGCTGTAATAAAGGCAGCATCATTTCGCATTGACGAGATGTCGCATCGCTGAGTTGCCGGTCAAGATAACGGATCAACAACGCAAATCTGTCTTCAAGATCGGCATTGGCGCAAAAAAAGGCCAGCCGCTGATTTTTCATTGCTTTTAAGCCGCGGCCAGATAGTACAAACGCTTGTCCCATTGACTCTGACACCGCCTCACGCAAATCCGCTTGCTCGGCAATCGCAAAGCTGATGCGACAATCAAACGGTTTTCCCAGTGCTTTGATCGCAACACGATACATCACGACATAGTGAAGCGCGTTCGCTACATCATGGATCACAGATTGAAACTCATCACCGCGTATAATGCTGTGCTGATTAGCGCAATGCGCTTGTGAAATATGGGCTTGTATGGTTTTGATTTGCGCCAGTACTCGCTCATACTCATCTCGATTTAAGGCGGTTGAATCCACCAGATCGCCACTGATCACCGCAATGGGTGCCTTGCTTTCTGTCGCCATTATTTATCCTTGTTAACCAACTCCGGCAAATTTAGCCTTTTTTGGCAAAAAATACAAATTTACCCATAAATAGCAAAAATATAAGCGAGGCCGCATCATGCGACCTCGCTGTTACTGACGTGACTATTATTAACGCGTTAGCTACTAAAGCTGGGTCATATCGATCACCTTATCCGGCCAGTGCTCAATAAATTGTGGCTCGTGAGAAACCACAATTACGGTGCCTGCATACGCTTTAAGGGCGTGCTGCAACGCCATTTTTGCATCGACATCAAGATGTGTGGTGGGCTCATCTAACACCAATACATTGGTTGCCATCACGGCTAAACAACAAAGCTTTACTTTGGTTTGCTCACCCCCGCTCAATGTATGCAATGGCCGCACCGCCTTTTTACCACTGAGACCACATTCAGCCAGCTTCTGGCGCGCGGTTTTATCTGTGAGCTGGCCTACCCCACACACGACCTGAACCGGAGAGCTTTCCGGAAAGCGCCAGTGTAAGCCTTGCTCAAAATATCCCCACTGTATACCGTTTGCTGCGTCAATGTGGCCCCGTAGTGCAGGGATTTCTCCCAATAAGGTTTTTAACAATGTCGATTTGCCCAAGCCATTGAAGCCAATAATCGCGACTTTTTCGCCCCGTTGAATCTGAAGTGACAACGGCGGCAAAAGCGGCGTTCGATAGCCAATCTGCAACCCCTTGGCGGCCAATACATGTTGCGACCGTAACGGTTTGTATTGGAACGCAAAGCTTACCGGCTCACGCATCTGTTTTTTTTCAATCGGCACCATTTTCGCAAGCTGTTTCTTACGCCCCTTGGCAATACGCGCATTCACACCTGCACCGTTCTTGCGAATATAGGTGGCCAACTTATCCATTTTTTTCTGCTGTGTGAGGTATTGCTTGTGCTGTGTTTCACTTTGCTGCGCCTTTTGTGCCATCGCTTGCTGATACGATCCTTTGTATTTGCGTATCTTGCTCTGGTCGATATCAACAATCGCTGTCGTGATCGACTCAAGGAAAGCCTCATCATGCGATACCACCATAAAGGTACCCGTATAGTGATTAAGAAACTCCGCCAACCAAGCAACGTGCTCAGCATCGAGGAAGTTCGTCGGCTCGTCGAGTAACATCACTTCGGCTTGTTCAAGCAGTAACTTTGCCAACATCACTTTATGCCGTTGACCGCCACTTAACTGGCCCATTGCGGTTTGCATGCCCAACGGCGCGATACCCAGCCCAGCCGAGACCTGTTCAATACAATGGGAGATACGGTAAAAATCTTGTGCCTCTAATTGGCTTTGCAGTCGTGCCGCTTTGGCAAGCACCGCGTCTGACGTGTCCGCCGACATCGATGCGTAGATAGCATTTAACGCTCGCTCAACCTCAACAAGATCGCGATATGCCAACGCCATAAAGTCATAGATAGACAGTGTTGGGTCGATCGTTAAATGCTGGTCTAAATAACCGACTTGGATATTCGGTTGCCAAACAATCTCGCCACTATCCGGCAGCAGCTCCCCTTGTAGCATTTTCAACAGGGTACTTTTCCCCACACCGTTCGCACCCGTCACGCCAACATGTTCACCATGATGTAGCACCACGCTCGCACCTTGGTACAACACTTTTTCCTCAATTTGAAAACAGATGTTTTCAATCACTAATAAACTCATGTTTCTTATCCATAAAAAAAGGCCGGTAACAAGTACCGGCCTTTCGTCATCATTAAAATGGATGCATTCTGCTGTGATCAGAATGCAAAAAGGCCGGTGATGAAGCATCACCGGCCTAACTCTCTATCGCGGCTTTACATCAGATACTGAGAACCCTACGCGGATGGCGTATGACAATACCTGATGAAGATTTGATGTTAAGCTCCGAGCAACACTTCATCGTGTATTTGCGCGAAGCCAAGCCTTCTTACGAAGTTCTTAAATAGAATATAAGCCATAATAGAGAGTCGAAATATCAACATGAGCGTCGGAGAATAATGAACCTCATCGGTGAAGTCAATTTTGTGCATAAAATCTAGATATGCATACATCAAGCGATATTAGGTATATGCTCGGCGTCATGAGGGACGCTTTCCAGTGCCGAGACGTACACTTTAAAGGTATTTTTTCCATCATGCTTCGCCTGATAAAGCGCATCATCGGCTTGGGCTAACAAACCGTCTATATCCATCACCTCGGAAGTCGTCGTCACTCCTATGCTGGCAGACAAGCTTATTTCAAATTCAGCGCGACTGTTTTGAACGGCGCGGAGCAATTCGGCCGATATTTGCTGCGCACGAGCACCGTCGCAGTAAGGCAACACGACCGCAAACTCTTCTCCTCCTAAGCGTCCGACAATACCATGGTCATCAATCACTTGTTCGAACACATCAGCACACTGAATCAATACTTTATCACCAACAGAATGGCCAAATGAGTCATTAATGGTTTTAAAGTCATCCAAGTCGATCATCAATACACTGAGAGGGAAAGCGGCAGTCTCAACGCGCCGTTTCGCTTTAGCCAAAAACGCACGTCGATTTAACAGCCCCGTTAAACTGTCTCGGGTCGCCTCACGATGAAGCTTCTCGTGGACGCGCTCCAATTTATACAAAAAGATAATCAAGGTGTTGATCACGCTGTAAGCGATGCCCGATAAAATCAGTCCCGCTTGCAGTAGTGACGTACCCAGCAGCTGCGTAAACAGATCAGGATAAAAATGTGCGAACGTCGCTCTGCCTATGTAAGCCACACTGAATCCGCCCATCACCATTATAAGCCAACGCTTTAAACGCTGACCGCCGGTGTTTGTACTCCTCACAATGGTTCGCGTCATCAACGCAAGCTGCATACTGACAATTAAACTGGCGTAAACTACGCGGCTCCCGATATCATCGAGGTGTGATGCCATCAATACCACCGAGAGCACGACGGGCATCGCCAACTGCCAACGCGGTATATCGCGGGCAAAGACTTGCCCCAGCGCCCAATGGCTGCCAGAAAAGGCTACCATCACACACGCATTGTAAAAGACGATCCCCAGATAAGGGTGAAGGTGTGGTCGGGCAAATAAGAAAAGATTGCTAAACCCATGGATAAACAGAGACACCGCCCATCCATTAATCCCGGGCTCTTTACGGTTTTGCACCAACAAAAACGCGGCAAGCAACCATTGGATCGCTGTGAGCGTGATCAGTAATGTAGGTGCATCAAGTTCAAACATAAGGTGGACATTATTCAAGGCATGATTTTAATGTACCACTTTCTCAGTGGCGGCTTGGGGCAATCGATGTGCGCAATATCAATTTCTATGCGTTAACTTTTATGACAGTTTCAGTCACCAAGTGCTTATCGCAAGGGTTAACGCACAGGGGTTAGTTGCGATATAACACTTTAATGATATGCCAACCAAATTTGGTTTTTATTGGCCCAAGAGGACGCAATAATTCACCATTGAATACCGCTTTGTCGAAAGAGGGAGCCATATCGCCACGACGAAATTCGCCCAGATCACCACCGCGTTTTCCCGATGGGCATTGCGAGTATTTTTTCGCCAACGCTTGAAAGTTCGCACCTTGTTTGAGCTGAGCGAGGATTGTTGTCGCTTGCGTTTTATCTTTCACCAGTATGTGCAACGCCGCTGCTTTCTTGGCCATGATGCCACCCTACTTGCCACAAAAGCCCGCGATTATAACGAATCCAGTCATTAAAGGGGACTGAATTTTACCTCTCTGCGCCGTCCGTATGCTTACCGTGCATTCGCCACCTTCGTTGCCACTCCACTAACTGCTGGACACGTTTCTTACCACCCAATGGGTTGATAAATCGCGTCATGAGTCGCCAGTAAAAATGCAGACTGTCTCCTTTGCGTCGCGGGATCAGGTGAATATGAACATGGGGGATATGTTGCCCAGCATCGCGACCATTATTCACTACTAAGGTGTAATCACTCACATTATCCATCACGTCAAACATCCGCTTGCCGATTTGATGCGCAAATTGAAATAACTCGGTATGTTCTTGCGCAGAGAGCTGCTCAAGGTGCGAGGCGTGACTGCGGCTCACAATCAGGACATGACCTTCGGTGATGGGATAAATGTCGAGTACAGCTTTTAGTCCATTTTTCTCAGCAACCCGATAGTGTTCTACGTTATCACTATTAATCGCACAAATAATACATGCGTCATGGCTTGGCAAAGCACTCCTCCATCGCTTTTAACTGTTCAGATATCGCGCGGCGATCTAACTTCCCACTGCTGTTCATCGGCAGCTGCTGCAAAAAAACCACCGTATCAGGGACCATGTAGATGGGCAGCGCCTGTCGGCAACGCTCTAATATATCTTCTTGAGTGACACCGCGATGAGTATGGCACAGGGTGAGACCGGTACAGGTTTTTTCTCCGTACGGGTAGGGAATCACCACAAACTGATCTGAGTGCATAGATTGACGAAGCAAAGACTCAATCTCTTGCAGCTCGACGCGATATCCACGCAGTTTGACTTGATGGTCTGCGCGACCATGAAAATGAATGATTCCGCTATCGTCGTAGCTTGCCAAATCACCCGTTCTGTAGAGCCTCTGCTCTCTGCCACTTTCATCAGGTAAGCCTGTCATGAATGCAGTGCACGTGTTCTCTACATCTTGCCAATATCCATCAACCACTTGTGGACCAATCAAAGATTGTACTGTTCGGTCAGGCTGACACTTAACACATCCGGCGATTGCCACCATGTGTCGTCCTCAATTTTGTCAGGCCAATTGAAAAAGTGGAATGCATCGTTGTGTTTGTTCACAGACAACTTAGCTAAGTTGTCTGTTTTAGTTAATAACTGAGACATGATTTTTCCGTATGTTACGCGACTGATTTAAGCGTTAGCCGAAACTCGCTTGGCATAGACAGGTTTAGAGTGATCATATAAATCTTTGATTTTGCTCTCTAAAATCACTTTATAGGGCAGATTTAAACTGAGTAAGTGATGGTAACGTTGCTCAATTTGATCTCTTTTCAGTTTCAACGTTGGGGTAAGCAGGCCGTTTTCGATGCTCCAAGGCTCTTCCACCACGATTAAGTGATCCAGCTTTTCATGCGCTTCAAGCTCTTGGTTGACCGCTATTAACGTTTCCTTAAGATCTTTTCTTACCTGAGAGGTATGCCCATGAGTGCCTTCTCCCAACACAATAAGTGCGATCGGTTGTTTTCGACCAACGCCAATCACACACACCTGTTCGATGTCCGGATTTCGTCCTAAGCTGCTTTCAATAGGTACCGGTGATACATACTTGCCTTTACCAGTCTTAAACTGCTCTTTAACCCGGCCAATGATTTTCCAAGAACCGTCAGCCTGTAGCTCTCCTTTATCTCCGGTTTTAAACCAACCATCTTCAAAGGCAGCTTGAGTCGCTACTTCGTCATTGTAGTAAGTGGTAAATACTGCATCGCCTTTAATCAATACTTCCCCTTCCGCCGATAACTTCATTTCGACACAAGGTTGCGGCGTACCAATAGTACCTAGGTGATTGAGATCAAACGGCACGTTGCTGCAAGAAAGGCCTGAGCTTTCGGTCATACCCCACCCTTCACCAATACTGATACCGATTTTGTGGAACCAAAGCAGGACTTCAGGAGAGATGGGGGCACTGCCGGATCCAAATAATACGCACTCTTGCAGACCTAAATTCTCGCGTATTTTTCTTGCCACAAGCTGACCCACAAAGGGAATTTTAAGTAGAAGTTGCAAACGATTGTTCGGCATTTTTGCCAAAATTTTTGACTGAAATTTTGTCCATAGTCTAGGTACGGAAAGAAAAGCAGTTGGACGAGCGTACTTGACGTCGTCAATGAAGGTATCGATAGATTCAGTAAAAAAGACTTCAGCAGGATTGTAGATCGAAGGTAGCTCAACCACGCAGCGCTCTGTGATGTGCGCTAAAGGTAAGTAGGACATCACACGTGTGTCATCTGGCTGAAAAAAAATTTCACTACCAGAAATGGCAGAAGATGCAACATTCAAATAACTGAGCAGAACACCTTTCGGCCGTCCGGTACTGCCAGAGGTATAGATGATAGAAAAGGTATCGCTGAGCGCAGGTTTATTGACTTCTACAAGCGGATCTAATTTTGACAACCACGCGTACCAGTCAAGCTGACAATCGACTTTGGAATTTGGCATAGCAATAGTGATCAAAGAGTCGGGTAAGGCTTGACAAAGATCTTCACTATCATCGAGTTTGCCGATGAATATAGCTTTAACACTACTGTGCTCAATCACATACTTGATATTGTCCGCACTGGCGGTTGGATAGATAGGTACGCTGATAAGCCCGGCCATCATGATTGCCAAATCGCAGATGTACCACTCTGCTGAGTTTTTAGCGATGATCGATACTTTATCACCCGCCACTAACCCGGCTTCAAGTAAACCTTTAGCTACCCTCCTGGCAGACGTATCAGCTTCTAACCAAGTATAAGTATACCATTGCCGATCAACAGGTTGATGTAACCAGACTCTATCAGGGTGTTGCCTAACGTTTATTTGCAATTGGTCCAAAGGGGTGCGGTAGTCGGTCATGAGTAATTCTTCCTTAAAAACCTGCGATTGCAGTTCCATCAATGATTTATGTGACGCTCATTAAAAGCCTAATTTATTTATCATACTGGCATTTATTTCTAGTCATGCTAAACACAGCAACCATCAAAAAGCAACATTTTGATAACATCAAGTTAACATTAATAAGTGAAATCAAAGTCCATAGGATTAGAAGTGATACGTAACTAGATGGAGTGCGTTGTGGGAAGCTCAGAACATTGTGATATACCAATCTTCCATTGAATACTCATTGACTGAGCTAGAAACGGTATTCAAACAGCGTGAAATTTACGTATCGTTCACCGTTTTGAGGAAAGGGGTTAAATGGCCGAATGAATTTTCTCACCTCTGCACTTAGTAATGCCCGATGCCTATACCAAGCAACCATCACAGATTGGTTAGTGATATAATCAAAATTGTTCAATTAACGACCATTGGTGTAGATTTTTAT
>NZ_MUFM01000044.1:0-30768 GCF_001996125.1 Salinivibrio sp. PR932
GCCAAGTCTCCTGATCTGATATTGAGTCAGATTGAAAAGTAAACGATAGAAAATATTCACATTCTGAAGAAAGAACTCTCGCGAATGATGCTTCATGAAGAAAAAGAGTTTATTTATAATATTTCTGGATATGAAAATCTGCTTCAAAAAGCAAAAGAAGTGTTAAGTCAGGCTCAGGTCGAAGTATATTTGAACACGGATTTTCCGTTAGAAATACTGGAAAACGAATTGATTGAAGCGATAGAGCGTGGCGTTAGAGTCATTGTATTTTCGTTTAATAAGTTATCAACGCCACATCCTAGCATAGAGCACTATTCACGCTCAGAAGAGAAAGAGAAACGTTATCCCTCTCATCGGTTTATGCTGGTTGTTGATATGAAAAAAGCGATGGTGTTTTCACATCGAGCAGAAGTATTGGGTCTTTATTCAAACAATCGGCTATTAGWAAAAATGATTTCTGAGCACATACATAGCGATATTTACTTGACTGAATATGAGAAATCCGAACCCGAAAAACGCTGTCGTATTGGAACCATTCATGAATTAGAAAATGATATGGTTGTCGATAATAAAAAATGGTTAGAGAATGAAATTTGAATAGCGCGAACATACGCGCAATTTACGGCGTGCCCTCACTGTTGGATGCGACGCGTTCGGGAGCGCTAAGCGGTAGGGTAATAGTGAAGCAGCTCCCACGCGCAGGCTCACTTTTCACCTCAATACGGCCGCCAAGTACGCTGGTGACAAGGTTGAAGGTAATATGTAGGCCAAGGCCCGAGCCGCCTTGGCCGAGGCGGGTGGTGAAGAAAGGATCAAAGATGCGTTTTCTCACGTCATAGCTCATGCCTGCCCCATTATCACGGACGGTGATGTGCACTAAATCGGTTGATGATTGTGTGGCATAGATTTGAATACGACCTTGCTCTTTCGATGCAAAGGCGTGAATGAGTGCGTTGTTGATCAAGTTGATCAATATTTGCGAGAGAGCCCCCGGATAGCTATTAAGCTGCATGTTGTCAGGAATATCGACATCAATTTGGTGTGGTAAACGTTGGAGCGTAGGACGTAACGATAATAGGACTTCATTGACCAGATGGTGCAAGTCGAATTCTCGTCGCAGATCGCTGGTTTGATCAACGGCAAGCTGCTTAAACGCACGAATGAGCTCGGAGGCGCGCGCCATATTGCGCTCAATAATACGTGTACCTTCATCAACGTGAGTAAGAAATTGGTTGAGGTCATCACGGGTAATGGGCTTTTCGAGCTTGTGCACAAATTCTTGTTTCACCCCCAGAATCGAGGTAGAGGACATCAGCGCGTTGCCGATGGGGGTGTTCAGTTCATGGGCAACCCCAGCCACGAGCGACCCTAAGGACGATAGTTTCTCGTTTTGCACTAATTCATCTTGAATCGCTTCGAGGCGAGTTAATAGTGACTTGAGTTTATCACCATAGGCATTCACTGCATGGCGCAGCTCTCCTACTTCGTTCATGTTGTCGACCGTCAACTCTTGAGTGGTTTCCCCGTCTATCAACTCCCAAATCTGTGTGGTCGTTTGCTGAATCTTATCCAGTAGATTCCGGGCAGTAATGGCGGCGATAATCCCCACAACGAGCAATAGTCCGCCAATGGCAAACATCAGGAACAGTCCCATGCTGTCAGCCGCCGCGGTCATTTTGCTTTTGGGCACGACGAGACCAATCACCCAATCGACTTGAGGATATTTAATAATATGAACGTAGGCGGCTTCGTTTAGCACGCCATCGTTCTCTATCGTAATCAGTTGGCTATCTTGGAGAGATTGACTTGCTTGCAGTGCTTCTTGGAGCCAAGGGAGTTCCTGCTCTAACTCGGTAGCCGTTCGCAGGGTATTGCGATAAGGGTTAAATGTTACTGCCGATTCGGGAAAGCTTATCGCCTTGCTATTGGCGTCCAGAGCGAATACATAGCCGTCGTTTTCTTTGCCATACCGAGCCAGTATGTCGGCAATGCCATCCAGTCTCATGTCGACCGTTGCCACCCCAACAAAGCGCTCATTTTCTTTCATGGGTACGGTACAGGTAATCATCGGCTCTTTGGTAAAAGGGTCAATATAAGCGTTAGACCAACTGCAGCGATCGTTAGGCGCCTGTTTGCCTACTAGGTACCAGCTTTCATTGTGGTAGCCCTTGCCATCAGGATCGTTGTAATCATCATAGTATTCCATCTCGGGTCCAGTGCGGCCCCAAAAAAAGCTACGCCGCTCTACGCCGGGAGTGAAGGTGTTGGGCTCCGGCCAGATCCCGCCACCGGCAATGGTAGGATCGCCATGATTGTTAAAGAGTGGGGGAAAGAGGCTGCGGAATAGTGCTTCGTTTTTGGGAAGGTTGGTGCCCTTTAAGGCGATCGTACTGGTTAAAAGCTCGATCTGTCCAAGCTTGGCATCGAGCAAGTCGATTAATGCATATTGGTTGAGGCTGATCCGCTCTTGTCGCTGCTCAATCAGATCGGGTTTTACTTTCCACTCGAGCACCGCAAAAATAGTCAGTAGCGCCAACACCAGAACCAATGCGAATCCGAGGGTAATCTGATGACGGATCATGAGAGCGGTTTTGGCCATTGTCGATACATCCTCTTTTCTCAGCTGACGCAGATAAAAACCAAGTACCTGCGACCAGCCCTGCCAAATCATGCTGACGGTAATCGAGTCGTCCCTTTAGTGTAGTTGGCTGCTTAGGCTTTGTGATGATGGACGGCGTACGTAACGATACGGGTGAGCAGGTATAAAATGACGAGAATGTTAGATGGAACGATGAGGTATCCATAAAGTTGGCCAGCTATTGTGGCCGATAACCTGAACGAATAGATGACCATCTGGCTGATTTAAAACCGCTTAAAGATAATTGAGAATCGTTTGCAGACAGAATTTGTATTATTATGCGTGCAGGTAGTTGTAGATAAAGGACCTGTAGTGCAAAAGGTTGAGTTTGTTCAGTTGTATTTATTAAGGATGGGTATTCCACGCGTGCTTACTCAAACGGCAACTAATCCTATTTCTCGGTTACTCTTCCCCACCGAGAAACCCTTAGTTTTTCAGTCTCCGGTGAGCGTGTTTTTTTATCACGGCCTCGTTTTAGGTTATGTGTGGGGCGCTTGGTTATGGCTCATGTTCGCCATTGTTAAACCGGGAGAATGGACCATAATGACCTATCTTATTGCCTCAACCTTTTATGGTGTGCTGTTAGGGATGTTTCGAGCACTGAGAGTGGTTTGGGCTCATAATCGACTGGGGAGGATAAGTTGGGAAGAGTGGTGCCAAAAACATCATGGACTCGCGAGCCAAGACCTTTAAGATCGCATGTCTGAATAAAACCCCCTTCGCTGTCCATCGCTAAGGGGGAGGCAGGGTTTTCGGTATTACGAAATAAAGCGTGTGAGCTCTATTTAATATTGACCACCATCTTGCCGAAGTTGCGGCCTTCGAGTACATCAATCAGTGCTTGCGGCGCTTGCTCAAAGCCATCCACCGCGTGTTCACGATAATGGATTTGGCCTTCGCCGACCCATTTGGCCATGTCGTGAGCGAACTCAGGATAACGGTGTGCGTAGTCATCAAAAATGATGAAACCTTTCACGGTTAGGCGCTTAACCAAGATGGTGCCCATCAGTTGTGAAAGGCGATCTGGGCCTTCTGGCAGGGCGGTGTTGTTGTATTGTGATACCAAGCCGCACACGGGAATGCGTGCGCCGGTGTTAAGCAGTGGCATCACCGCATCAAATACCTTGCCGCCGACGTTTTCAAAGTACACATCAATGCCTTGTGGGCAGGCTTTGGCAAGCTGCTCGGCAAAGTTATCGGCTTTGTGATCGATACAGGCATCAACACTGAGGTGTTCACGGGCGTATTGGCATTTGTCTTCACCACCGGCAATCGCTACCACGCGGCAGCCTTTCAGCTTACCGATTTGTGCGACGGTCGCACCAACGGGGCCGGTTGCGGCAGCCACTACCAGGGTATCGCCCTCTTTGGGCTGGCCGATATCTAATAAGCCCATGTAGGCGGTGAAGCCGGGCATCCCCAAGATCCCAAGCGCGTATGAAACCGGCGCGAGATCGGGGTTAAGTTTAAGCAGGGTATCGCCATCGACGACAGAATGGGTTTCCCAACCTTTGTAGGCCAATACCCAATCACCCGCCTGGTAATCGGCGTGGTTAGATTCCAACACTTTACCCACGGTGGCACCGACCATCAGGCCATCAATCGCTACCGGCTCTGCGTACGATTTGGCATCACTCATTCGACCGCGCATGTAAGGGTCAATTGATAGGTGATGGTTTTCAATCAGTACATCCTTGTTGCCCAGTGCGGGAATGGCGACTTCTTCTAAGCGAAAGTTCTCGGCAGTGGGTGCGCCAACCGGACGCGATGCGAGAACAAAACGTTGATTTGTTAATGCTGACATGGATTCCTCCCTTGAAGATGGGAAAAGAGGCGGCTGGCTTAGCACGCCTCATCATGAAATAAACCGGCGATTAAAGCGCGGCTTGCAGCACGCGGCGACACACGTCCGGGGTGACATCGCCATGTTCGCCGAGCTGGGTCATACCGTGTTGGGTTAGACTTTCAATCAACGGCTCAATCGCGGTTTCATCCAGATCGTAATCCCGCATGCGTGTTTTCACGTTCATGCGCTCGAAAAAGTCGCGTGTTTTCTCAATCGCTTGCTGCGCTTTTTCTGCTTCGCTGCCTTGGTCAATATGCCAAACACGTTCAGCAAATTGTGCGAGTTTGGCTTGTTTTTGCTCAAACTTCTCATTGAGCATTGCAGGCAGCACCACGGCAAGGGTTTGTGCGTGATCCAAACCATGTAGAGCGGTCAGTTCGTGACCGAGCATATGGGTTGACCAGTCTTGAGGTACACCCACGCCAATCAAGCCGTTAAGCGCCAGGGTGGCTGTCCACATTAGGCTGGCACGCACGTTGTAGTCTTCTGGTGTTTCCAGCGCTTGTGGGCCAAGCTCGACGAGGGTTTGTAATAGGCCTTCGGCGAATCGGTCTTGTACCGGCGCATTGGCTGGGTAGGTCAGGTATTGTTCCACCACGTGAACAAACGCATCGACCACGCCGTTACCGACTTGGCGAATCGGTAAAGTATAGGTTTTCACCGGATCCAATACCGAGAACTGCGGGAAGACTAGCTCGCTCATAAACGGTAGTTTTGCTTGCATTGACTCGCGAGTCACTACCGAGCCTTTGTTCATCTCAGAGCCGGTAGCAGGTAAGGTGAGCACGGTGCCAAATGGCAATGCGGCTTCTACTTTGCCTCCCATACTGGTGAGGATATCCCATGCGTCGCCGTCGTATTTTGCGGCTGCGGCAACGAATTTGGTGCCATCGATCACTGAGCCACCGCCCACGGCGAGAAGGTAGTCATAGCCTTCAGCTCTTACTTTCTCAACCGCTTTCATCAAGGTTTCATAGCGTGGGTTGGGTTCAATACCACCAAACAGGCCAAACTGACGCTGACCCAATGCTTGTTCTACTTCATCCAAGGTGCCTGTTTTCCGTGCACTTTGGCCGCCGAATAACACGAGTACTTTGGCATCGGCCGGGATGAGCCGATCCAGCTCGGCAATCTTACCTTCACCAAAAACGATACGTGTGGGATTGTAGAACTCAAAGTTGTTCATTGCTCATCCTTCCTTTTATTGTGCTTGATGGTATCAAGCGTTTATTTAAATTAGACCGGTCGTCTAGTTAATGCCGGTTAAAAACCCGCCTTGGCGGGTTTCGGGTTGATGGTGGGTTGGTAACTTGTGTTACCGCCACGCATCAATGTTCAGTTGTTGGTTACTGACGTGCTGTATAGAGCACTTCAGGATTAATCGATCAGCCCGAGCTTTTCTTCAGTGATGGTCATCGCTTGCGCGAGATGACTGTCGTTACGGTGCAGCTTGGTCAGTAAGCTGGCGCCGAGCCAAAGTTGATATAAGGTTGTAGCGGTGGTCAGCGCCGTTTGGTTATTAAACTGATCGCTGGCTTGGGCGAGCGTAGTCGCCAAGCAACCAATCAATTGATCGGTGCCATCACGCAGTGCCAGCCGCATTGGCTCGGATAAGTCCGCAACTTCTGCACTCAGCTTGACGACCAAACACGTTTGCACCGGATCCAAACTACAGTATTGTGCTTGCCAGCGACTGAAGTAGCTGTGCACACGTGCAATGGGAGAGAGTGAGCTATCTGTCAGTAAGCGATTCACATCCGCAATGTAGCAAGCAAAATAGTGGTCTAACACGGCTTGGCCGAATTGTTCTTTCGACGCAAAGTAGTGATAAAAAGACCCTTTGGGTACGCCCGCTTGTTTGAGGATGGCGCTTAGGCCAACGCCGCTAAAACCAAATTGTGCCATGACGCTGACGCCCGTCTCCAACAGGTGCTGGTGGGTCGCGTTATGACTGGTCGTTTCATGAGTGCTGCTCGATTTCATGTCGACTAGCATAATCAAGATTAGACCGGTCGTCTAGCGGTGAGGGAACTTTTTTACTTTTGGTGTCGAACGGTGGCATAAATTGGGCCGGTATGCTGTGCGAAATCCCAGTTTATGTCGGATTTATTACAGTGTTCACAGTTTAAACGTCATGCAGTGGCGCGGGAGCAAAACTGTGCTTTACTCAACATGTCAGCTGAGCTGACACACAATTTGGTAAATGATCAGCGCGCAGTGACGCGCCAAAAAGAGTTAAGTCCCCGTTGATGTCAGGAACCCATGAAGACACCTTGTTTGCCGCCAGCCAGGCATTTGAACACAAGACCATGCGGTTAGGACGCTCAACATAGTGAGCAAGCGGGGCAGTGCAACAACAAGTTTCATTGACCAACGACCAACAAAGGAATCCATCCGCGAAGCCGCTCGATTGAGCGGCTTTTTATTGTTGTGGGTTGCCGAAAGGTCCCCCCAACTGTGTCGCAAGCACACTTCCTCTCCTGATAAGGTTTCCGCAACGTCGCAGTGAGTTATTCTGTTGACCAAACGTGAACAAGGTTGCTTTCTGCAAGTATTTGTAATAAGAATAGAGATAACGTGATTTTCAACACTTTACGTTTATGACTGAGGGGGCGGTGTGTCCATTCCCCATTACATAGACGTGCAATGCCCTACAAAGGTGTTCGGGCTGACAGTTGAATCATCGCGCTTCAGCGCTCATCTCGAGTGCTTATTAAGTTCCGCACTGTTCGTGCTATTGCTGAACGAGTGCAATAAACCATAGCGATAAATATCGTTCATTAATCTGATAGGAGAGGTGTTCGATGCACAATAAAAGTAGACGTTTGTGGTATTACTACAAATCTAAAACGGATAAAGCACGTAGCGTTAAAACGCGTAGTTAATTTGTCCAACCGTAAGCAACAAGGCAACCATGGGGTTGCCTTTTGTGTTTTTGGTAAGGGGTAATGTCTTGAACAGAGGCCTTGCTCGATAAATGTGCAGAAAATTTGCTAAGCTGTTGTGCATTGACGAATTTTTATTCTAACCTTATTTACAGGTAGATAGATAAAGAGACTCACGAACCCTGTCTAGGGTCGCAGGGAGGTGTTATGAATGTACTATCTTGTCAGCACGTTAAAGCGCTTATCGATCAAACCATTACCTTGATTGATGGCACAGACACGGAATATGCGATGACCCTAATCCGTATTGATGAGCATGAGGACAACGGTGAAACCATTGATGATCAATTGGTGGAAAACTTTAGCTTAGTGTTGAAAGGCCCAGAGGATACCCGCTTTCCACAAGGTAATTATTTGCTCTCGCATCCCGATTTGGGCGAGCAAATCTTGCATATGCTTCCGGCGGCAGAGGATACCTACACGATCACCATTAACACCCGCGCATAGTGAATCGTTCATCCAACAAGAGGGGTCCCTTGCGCCCTCCTTTCCCGACTATTCAATCGTCTATTACTCACTGCGTCTCGCAAAACTGATTAAATAACGACCAATCAAGGGGTTATTTGCACCTTCCCGTAGCTTAGTAGCACGAAATAAGTAGAATAGAGCCGTTAAGCTAGCAGTATGGAGGTAGCATGTTTGCCTGGCTGAGTGGCTTATTCGAAAAAGAACAACTGCAGTCAGTTGTCTGGGTTCGGGACATCATGGCCAGTAACCGCAAAGGCAGTTACGCCAAGTACAAGAACTATTACGACCGCCACGTTAATCGTATTTTAAAAAATTATCACAAGGATTTTCTCCGCTTTGAAAAGTTTGCGGCACGCAATTATAAGTACAGTGACCAATCTGTGTTTATGGCGATTAAAACCGCAAGTTATGCCTTTCAACTTGGACAGCTCAAGGTTGCAGCCTGTCTTACTGCAGCCGTGATATCAAAGTGTAATCGCGCAAAGCAAACCGATACGCAGGTTCACCCCAAGTTGTATCGTGCTGCAGTGACACTGCATAAGAAGATCTTGGAAACCGGCAAGTCATCGCGTAAGGCGTCAGACAAAGAGCCGGCTTAGCGGGTCGAGTTTTGCGCAGTTAATAAAAGTGTCATAAACCTATTCAGCCCGCACCACGGCTGAATAGGTGATGTCTGTCACGTTTTTATCGTTAGTGTTCGATGCAATTTATGCTGGTCATTCGTTCGCCACACTGATAGAGTGCCGCCCCTCACACACCTTGTGAGCGAACTAATGCTTAAATCTACACAAAATAACGATCGACTTGTTGCCGTCTTTACTATCGGCTTTGTCGCTCTCTTCCTTGCCTTTGCCCTGTTTGACCTCGAACATTTTTCCACTGTGATTCAGTCGCTGTTTGCTGAATCTGCCAACCTTTTTGGTTACTGGTGGCAGTGGCTGATGGTGATCAATTTCGTGCTGGCGCTAGCCATTGGCGGCAGTAAATTTGGTAAGTTGAAACTGGGCGCCACCGATACCGTCTCAATGAGCCGTTTCCGCTGGGTTGCTATGATCATGTGTACCCTGCTTGCGGGCGGTGGTGTTTTTTGGTCAGCGGCTGAACCCATCTACCACTTTATGACGCCTCCTCCGGCGTTAGGTGAGATGGAAGCCGGCGCGATGCAAACGGTCGCCCCTGCGTTAAGCCAAAGCTTCTTCCACTGGGGCTTTTTAGCTTGGGCAGTGTTGGGCACCTTGGCGACCATCGTGCTGATGTATGCCCACCACCAAGCAGGCGTGCGTCTGCGTCCTCGTGCGCTGTTATATCCGCTGCTCGGTGACAAGCTAGAAAATCACTGGTTAGGCTCTGTGATTGATGCGTGTTCTATCATTGCCGTTGCGGCGGGCACGATTGGTCCGATTGGCTTCCTTGCCACCCAGTTGGGTTACAGCTTGGAAAGCTTTGTCGGTATCGAGAACACCATGTCGATGCAAATGCTGATCTTGGCCGCGGTCGTGGCGATTTACTCTATTTCCGCCTTTACGGGAATGGATAAAGGTCTGCAATGGTTAAGCCGGATGAATGTGATTGGTGCGGCCGTGCTGCTTGCTGTTGTGATCGTACTGGGTCCAACGGGCTTTATCTTTGAGCAGTTTGGTGCTGGCTTTAGCTATTACCTTAACAACATGCACACGCTGGCACTCAACACCGATAACGGCAGCTGGAATGCATGGTGGACCTGGTTCTTCTGGGGCTGGTTCATTGGTTTTGCACCCATGATGGCCATCTTTATTGCACGCATCTCGAAAGGCCGTTCTATTCGTGAACTGATCTTTGCCGTTGCGATTTGTGCACCGATTGCGACTAACTTCTGGTTCTCAGTACTGGGTGGTACGGGTATTTTCTATGAGTTGCAGTCTCCGGGCAGCATTTCCGGTCCGATGGCGGACGCGGGTTTGCCGGCGATCTTGATTGCGTCGCTATCACAATTGCCGTACAGCGTGGTATTGATCCCAGCCTTTATGCTGTTGACCACCACCTTTGTGGCGACCACAGGTGACTCCATGGCGTATTCCATTGCGATGGCTGTCTCTGGTGACAATCAACCGACACGCGCGCATCGCCTATTCTGGGCGATTGTCATGGGCGTGGTAGCCGGAGTGCTCTTGCTGGCCGGTGAAGGCGGCTTGAATGCGTTGCAGTCGTTCATTGTGATCACAGCTGTGCCTGTCTCTTTCTTGATTGCGTTTACTTTCATTACCGGCCCAATCGCGGTGATGCGAATGCAAAAAGAGAAAGAAGCGAATCTTGCGCTAGAGCCTGCGACAGCAAGCTAAGCGTGGGATACGCCATCGATAAAAAAGCGCCGATTATCGGCGCTTTTTTGCGTTTAGCAGTGGTGATGCTCTGTTACTTCGGTTGCCATTGTCCGCTAGTGACCAGTTTATCCATCACTTTATCGACCGCGACTTTTGCTTTGGCGACAATTTCATCGACTTCGTTGGGTGTCACCACTAAAGGTGGCGCAAAGCCGAGAATATCGCCGTGTGGCATCGCACGGGCAATTAAGCCTTGCTCCAAGCACGCGGCAGCAACTTGTGGTCCCACTTTCAGGTTGGGATCAAAGTGGCTACGATTAGCGCGATCGGGCGAGAATTCGAGCGCATGGAGCAAACCAATTCCGCGGCTATCGCCAATCAATGGGTGGTCCGCAAAAGCGGCTTGCATCTTCATTTGCAGGTACTCACCCGTGGTTGCAGCATTTTGGGTAAGGTTTTCGCGCTCGATGATGTCTAAGTTACATAGCGCGGCGGCCGCGCCCAGTGGATGCCCAGAGTAGGTGTACCCGTGACCAATGGCTCCCCATGCATCGGTACCGTCTTCCAGCACATCCCACACCTTGTGACCGATCATCACCCCAGATAGGGGTTGATAAGCGGAGGTTAAGCCTTTGGCTACGGTGATCAGATCAGGTTTCATATCATAGTAAATCGAGCCAAAGTCACTGCCAATACGGCCAAAGCCACACACCACTTCGTCGGCGATCAGCAGAACGTCGTACTTATCTAGGACCTTGCGAATCGCGGTCCAGTAACCTTCTGGTGGCGGTACGATCCCTCCGGTGCCAAGCACGGGTTCGGCAATCATCGCGGCGACGGTATCAGGGCCTTCCGCAAGGATCATTTTCTCGAGTTCATCGGCACAATGTTGTGCAAACTCAGGCTCTGTCATGCCGCTGTCTTCACGACGATAATAGTAGGGTGCCATGGTGTGCTTGATACGCTCTATGGGCAAATCAAAATGCGCATGGAACAAAGGAAGCCCTGTTAACGACCCGGATGCGATACTGGAGCCGTGATAGCCGCGATCGCGAGAAATGATTTTCTTTTTCTCGGGTTTGCCGCGAGCGTTGTTGTAGTACCACACCAGCTTGATTTGCGATTCATTGGCGTCACTGCCTGACATCCCGTAATACACCTTGCTCATGCCTGGCGCCATCTTGATGAGTCGCTCAGACAAGGTCACCAGTGCTTCGTTGGTGTGGCCCACATAGGTGTGATAGTAAGCGAGCTTTTTGGCTTGCTCATAAATGGCATCGGCCATTTCTTCTCGGCCATAGCCAATGTTCACGCAATACAAGCCCGCAAACCCGTCAATCAGCTCAATACCTTCTGAATCGGTGATGCGAATCCCTTTACCTGTCTCAATCACTCGGCCAGGCATTTCGCCGTGGGCGTACTGCTTCAAGTGTGTTGATGCGTGGAAGACGGTATTTCTGTCTTTTTCCAACAAAGCTTTCGTTTCTGGACGCATGATCAGTCTCCTTATCCTTACGCAAACCTCAATTAGCTGCCGCTCACGGTGGGCAGGCCACCCAAACAGTAGTATTTAATTTCACTAAACTCGTCGATACCGTAACGGCTCCCTTCACGGCCTAAGCCTGATTGTTTGACACCGCCAAAGGGAATAGGATGTCCGGTCATCTTTACTGAATTAACGCTGACCATGCCGACTTCAAGACCGCGCAGACAGCGCCAAATATCACGAATATCATTACCGTAGACATAGGCGGCTAAGCCGTATTCAGTGTCATTGCCCATGGCAATGGCCTGATCGAGATCATCATAGGCAATGACCACGGCCACAGGGCAAAAGGTTTCTTCTTGATACACCAACATATCGGGTGTCACTTTGGTGACCAGGGTGGGTGCAAAGAAGTTTTCGCCGAGATTTGGGTTAAGCTTGCCGCCAACCACGGTGGCGCCTTTGGCGATGGCGTCATCCACTAAGGCTTGCGCCTTATCCACCGCGCGAGAGGAAATCAATGGGCCAATATCGGTACTGGGCAACAAGCCGTTACCCACTTCAAGTTCGTCCATTAATGCCGCAAAGGCATCCACAAAGGCTTGGTACTTGTCACTTGGCACCAAGATTTTGTTCGCGGCGAGGCAGTCTTGTCCTGAGGTTTGAAATTTCGCATCGATGGCGGCACGTGCCGCTTGCTGAATATCCATGTCTGGCAGGACGATAAAGGGCGCATTACCGCCAAGCTCCATGGCGCATTTTTTCACAGTGTGAGCACTTTGCTCGAGCAGCAGACGGCCGACACGGGTTGAGCCGGTAAAGCTCATCGCTTTGACTTTGTCACTTTGACACAGCTGAGTTGAAACCATGGGGGCATCACCCATGATCACATTAAAGACACCGGCTGGGATCCCTGCGCGTTCCGCAAGCTCGGCCAATGCGAGGGCGGAGAAGGGCGTTTCTTCCGCAGGTTTAACGATCACGCTGCAGCCAATAGCGAGTGCTGCTGCCGCTTTGCGCGTGATCATTGCGCTGGGAAAATTCCACGGGGTGATCAAAGCGGCAACGCCAATGGGTTCACGCAAGGTCGCAAGGTGAGCGTTAGGAATATGGCTTGGCATAGTGTCGCCGTAGGCACGTTTCGCTTCTTCAGCAAACCAACGTATAAAAGATGCACCATAGGCAATTTCGCCTTCGGCTTCGCGAAGTGTTTTGCCTTGCTCGAGCACCATCAAATGCGCGAGATCGTGTTGGTTATCCATCACTAAGTCATGCCATTGCATTAAGCGTTCCGCGCGGGTTTCGGCCGACTCCGCACGCCACAGATGAAATGCCGCTTGCGCATCGTCTATGGCTTGATTGACTTGTGCAGCGCTCAGTGAGGCGGTATAGCCCAGAATTTCTCCCGTGGCTGGATTCAACACGGGCGTATCGGCGTCGCCATTCACCCACTTGCCATTGCAGTAGGCGAGCTGTCGAAATAAACGCTGATCGTCGAGATACGCGAGTACATCTGAACTTGCTTTACCGGCCACGTCGTGACGCAGAGCATTTGCGGCGGTACCTGTGTAGTTAAGATCGCGTGATTGGAATACGGTCATACTCCCTCCTCATCGTAAAGCAGCGACGCTGCCTATCAGCGCTTGCCTACATTCACTGTATGCAAAGTGCACGCGACAGGTTTTCTGTTAGAACTGGCGATCGGCAAAATTTTTTCTGAAACGAGGGAAAGGCAGAAGAAAATTTTCTGGTGATAACAAAAACACCGATTGAGCGCGATAAATGGCGATATATAAGGTGTCGGTATTTGAAAAATTAGGCGCACCAACCGCAGGGTGCGCCCAACTAAACAGTGATTATTGGTTTACATCGAGGGTGACGCCGCTAAAGGGCCGATATCCCCGAATGCCCATAAATACCTCATCGCCCGCGTTGACATCAAGGCTGCAGGTTTCATTATTACCACTGGTGTAAGGGCGACAGCTAAACTGGTTGAGATCTGGCTTGGTGCCCTTTTCAACGTATAAATCCGCATCGCCGGTTCCGCCATATATACGAATGGTGGCAGTGCCCGCTTGCGGTGCAGTGTATAAGAAGTATTGCCAACTGCTTCGATCACCACTCAGATCAGTTTTAGGGTAGTCATTGTCACTACCCACCGTGAAGTTTTTACTCGCAGAGCTGGTGAGGCCTTGATCGTCGGTTACGGTGAGAGTGACGGAATAGGTGCCCGCGGCGCCGTACTGATGCGACGCTGTCATACCGGTGCCTTGATAACCATCACCGAAATCCCATTGATAGCTCACGATTTGTCCGTCTGTATCGCTTGCGCCGCTGGCATCAAACTCACAACCAAGCACAGTACATTGACCGTTGAAGACCGCCATAGGCGCGCCACCGGCTTGATGATCCCCTTGTGGCGGGACATTATTAAACTCACCGGCGACTTGCGGCCAGATTTTATCAATCCGTACCCCTTGGTTCTCACAGCCACCGAAGTGGTGGAGGGCTATCACGTTGCGGCTGCTGCTTGCCAGCACCGGAGAACCTGATGAACCGCCTGTGGTGTCACAGAAGTAACCCGCATCTGTATTTGTGCCTCGGCCATTGGTCGCTGCGACATCAATCTGGCAAATCCCACCATTGTTTTGGTCACTTTCAATGGCAAGTTCTTTCGGGTTTCCGGCGCCGTGCTGAGGAATAAAGATGGTTTCGCCAACTTGTGGCATGCGTACATCAAGGCCCATATAACCAAACTGAGCAATTCGTGCGAAGTCATTGACACTGAACAGGGTGTAGTCGAGGGTATAATCGGTTTTGAGTAGCTGATCCCCGGTGACTTTAACGATGTCATTGATGGTGCCGCTGCCACAACTTGGACGCTGATAATTAAACCATATTTCCGTGCTCGTCAGCTCAGACTGGCTTTCAACACAGTGATTGTTGGTGAACATGTGATTATCTGGTCCTACGCGCCAGCCAGTACACAGGCTACTACCATTCATAAGCAAGCGTGCGACAGGGCGACTGCGCTCATACTCCTCTGGATGGCTATCTTGCCAACATGCCACATCTTTACGCTCGTTGATTCCGCACGTAGATAGCGTTCCTACGTCTTGAGCTGCCGCCATCAGATTTTCCGGATCACCCGCTTGGTAACGATCGACACTCAGCGCATGCTGAGGTTGCCATTGGGTACCTGTGGGAAGGACGAGCGTCACAATTGCGGTGTCGCCGTGGACCGACATGGCCGAAAACTGTGTCACACCGTCGTCACCCTGAGTGGGATTAAATGTGCGCTTGCCATTGGCTTGATTGCTATAGCGGTAGCTCTCAGTCCCATCGGCGCTTGTCACATCGACATAAGCGCCATCAGGCAGTGAAAACTGTGCGAAGTGTACCTTGACGAAGGCGGCGTCTGCTTGATGTATTTTTATGCTGTTTTGATACGTTTCACCGAGAGCTGTAGCACGAAATGTTTTTGGAGGCGCTAAATCGGCTTGGAGACTGTACTGGCTTGCGATGTTAATGGGAGCGGGAGTTGGAAGTGTGTCTGCCGCTGATACGGGGAGCGCCATGACGCTAAGAAGCGCAACGCTGACGGATAGCATAACTGACTTATTCATTATTATCCTCTATCTACAGTGAGTGAGTAAGACATCAATGTCTTCCCGATAGAGGCTAGTTAAGCTGACGTCAGTCGTGTAATCGCTATGTCTAGAATGATAGACTTATCAAGTAATCATGAAACAGTTGCTTTTATGTTGCTAAAAAGTTACATGTTAGTTCGGAAATCTCAATAAATTATACATTTATCAATAGTTGTTGGCGGCGATATCGGGTGTTTCGAGTGGTAATGTCAATGCAGGGCGTTTGACTTGCTTGGTGACGATATAGGTGTAGTACTGTTTTATGCCTAAGTTGTCAGTCAACCAGTTGTCGATAAGCCGTTGGTAGTAGTCAATATCGGTCACGCCAAGCCGAACGATGTAGTCTATCCCCCCGCCTGTGGCCCAGCACTCTTTTACATCTTCACAGGCTTGCATGGCGCGCTCAAAGCGTTGAAAGCTGTCGACATCGTGCTGACCAAGCGTGATTTCCACTAACACGGTATTTAACTTCACCACCGCATCAGGGTTAATTCGTGCGCCATAACCTTCAATGATCCCTGCTTGCTCAAGGCGTTTGA
This sequence comes from Salinivibrio sp. PR932, assembly GCF_001996125.1. Classification (NCBI taxonomy): domain Bacteria; kingdom Pseudomonadati; phylum Pseudomonadota; class Gammaproteobacteria; order Vibrionales; family Vibrionaceae; genus Salinivibrio; species Salinivibrio sp. PR932. Next base: position 15,873 of record NZ_MUFM01000044.1, read on the forward strand.
CGCGTTCCCAACAAGGGCTGACTGATAAATTAATCGCTTGGGCAAGGTTAGATTTGGTGATCCTTCCATCTTTCTGGAGGATTTGAAGGATTTTTATATCAAATTTGTCCAACTTCATGGCGCCTCCGCTAAACAGGCTCAGCAATTACTGCAAAGGTATCGCCCATGTAAATACGACCGAGGTGGCGTTTAGCCAGCAAAATGCCATCACGCTCGGCATAGTAAGGGACGGGCTCTGTTCCTGTCCGTTCGATGTTATGTACTTTACCGATCAAATCACCACGCTTGATGGGATCGCCGAGGTGTACACAGAATTCAATGATGCCGGCATGTTCACTTTGGACGTAACAATGCTTGTCAGGCAACTCCAGTGCGATGGGAGGCACAGGGGGATGACGATAGTCATCTTGCAATACGCCAGAAAAGACCAAGAAATTATGAATACCACGCTGGGTGATTGCGATCGATTCCGGTGTGCTGGTGCCACCGCCACCTAACTCAGTGGTAACGAAAATCTTGCCTTGTTGCTCTACTGCGGTGTCGTACATGCTGGTGGCGTCCATCTCGGTGGTTTGCACCTGATAAGGTGCACCGAATAAGCGCGCGCCCTCTGCACAAGCTTCCGCTTGTTGTAGATTTTCTAAACGGTGAGACGCGGCATAGGGAATAAGATCTAAGGTTTTTCCACCCGAATGAATATCAAGTGCCGTATCACACTGTGGGATCAAATAGCGAGTGAAGTAATCCGCGATCTGCTCGGTGACGCTGCCAGTGGGGGAGCCGGGAAACGCGCGATTCATATTGCCTTGATCCCAAGGTGACGTGCGTGTGCCTGCCATCACGGCCGGCGCGTTCATCATGGGTAAGATAATCACTCTCCCTTTAATATCACTTGGCATCAGTTGATGGCAGGTATTGAGCAGCGCCGTGATCCCTTCATATTCATCCCCATGATTACCGCCAGTCAGCAGTGCTGTTTTTCCCTCGCCGTTTTTGATCACGGTAATGGGAATGGTGACACAGCCCCAAGCCGACTGGTCGTGCGAGTGAGGCAGTTTAAGAAAGCCGTGTTGCACGCCATCGGCATGGAAATCGACGGTGGCTTCAATCGCGGTAGGTTCCATAACCTCTCCTTGTGATGTGTCTTGGCATGTTATACGGCTTGTCGCAGTAAAGTTTGATGTTAAATCATTACGTTATCAGTGTAGCCAAAAATACCCACTTGGCTGAATAGAAAAGGGCACAATGGCTGTGCCCTGATTGATTTTATCGATAGATGCCGCTAATGCTTGATAAAAAGCTGACGGGGCAAATCACACAGTGTTTGCGCACCATCTCGGGTGATCACAATGCTCTCTGTGGTTTCCATCCCCCAATCTTTCATCCACAATCCCGGCATAAAGTGGAACGTCATTCCCTCACGCAAAATGGTTTGATCGCTGGGGCGTAAGCTCATGGTGCGTTCGCCCCAGTCAGGTGGGTAGCTCAGCCCAATCGGGTATCCACACCGTGCGCCTTCTCGGTCAAACCCATAGCGCAACAACGCATCATTGAGCGCGTTGGCAATGTCGCCACAGGTGTTACCGGGCTTGGCGACGGCGAGTCCAGCTTCAATACCGGCTTGCAAGGCTTCATCTGCACGTAGGAACTCATAGCCCGGTTCGCCCAAGAAAATGGTGCGAGAGAGCGGACAATGATAACGCCGATGCACCCCGGCAATTTCAAAAAAGGTGCCTTCTCCCCGTTTAAACGGACGATCATCCCACGTGAGATGAGGGGCGGCGGCATCACCACCAGAGGGTAGCATGGGGACGATGGCTGAGTAGTCACCGAAGTGACCGTCATGACCGACTACCGCATGCTTATTGATCTCGGCCACCAGTAGGTGTTTGGGTAAACCGGGTTCAATCATTTCAAAGGCCACACGATGCATGTTTTCTACAATGCGGGCGGCGGTGTGCATATAGGTGAGTTCTTGATCGGATTTCACCGCGCGACACCAGTTGACCAACCCAGTCGCATCGACCAAGGTTGCCATCGGGAGATTTTCTTTTAATGATTCAAACGCGGTGGCACTGAAATAATAGTTGTCTTTCTCAACACCAATGCGTCCGCGATCCCAGTAACGCTCAGCGAGTACATAGTTAGACAAGTACTCCATAGGGTGGAGCGGGGGATTCATTACGTAGTGGTCAGGGTAATAAGTGATGCATTCTGCACTCATGTAGACAGTGCGTAATGCACCGTTAGCGTCTTGAATGCGACCAAACCAAAGAGGGTCGCCTGTCGCGCCGATCACAACACATTGAGGCACATAAAACGACCAGCCATCATAGCCTGTTAACCATGCCATGTTAGAAGGATCATGGACCAACAAGGTATCAATCTCATGCTCTTCCATCGCATAGCGAACCTTCGCTAAACGGGCGCTGTATTCTTCGTATGAAAACTTCAATACAACGTCGCTCATACGCATGACTCCTGTCCAATACCACGACTGTGGCGCTACTAAAACGTACTACTGACCGGTAATCGAACTTGGATCAAAGGCGATTACCGGTACAGAAAGGTGCCGTTTTTCGGTCTTGTTATCGAACAAACGGAGGAGGCTCGCTTGTGTGCACAGCTGTACATCTATGATTTTCATTGTCTAAATTATCGACAATGGCGCACTACTTTCTACAGCAGGATAAGGTTTTGTTTCGCCTCTAATTAAGAGTTACACCATAGAGTGAAATATCGTCAAGTTTTGTTGGAAACAATTTTGTCACTAATGTGACAACTGTTATTAACAGTGCAAACGCGGAGGGAGAGAAAATAACGAAAAGCGGGTATGGCCATAAGGTGGAAACCGGCCCAGCGCCTTTTCAAAGCACTGAACCAGTCTTAGGCAGCAGATTACACTAATAGCACCCAACCTGCTGATTGGGTGCTTAAAATGGTGCTTATTGTTTTTTCAGCACGTACATGTCGGCTAAATCGCCGTCGATACGCTCACCGTTCATATCGAGCATGATGATTTGGTTCTCTGCCACGAAGAACTGATTGGGCGTGTCGGTTAGACCTTGGAGGGTGACGATGGTACCCATGTCGCCCCAAGTGAAGGTCCCTTCCTCTTTTAATGCCTCACCTTCTTTACCTAGATAGGTTTTGGTCAGTACATAGGTGTTATCGTCATTCAGCGTCAGGCTGGTTTCGATACCTTCACAATCTGCACAGGGGACGACACCTTGATACGTGCCATTCCAATCCAGTGATAGTTTTGCATTGTGGTGATCAACCATCTCGTTGACAGCATCGCCTGCTGCATCAACTGCATTTTCGGCGCTATCCATCGCTTGCTCTGCGCCAGCTTGAACATTTTCTACCGCATTTTCAACTTGCGTCTCGGTTGCAGGTTTGTCATTGGCCTGTTGCTCACAGCCCACTAAAACAGCGACAAGAGCGAGTGGTGCTAGTACAAATGCCTTTTTCATGATGACCTCTTTTGCATGTTCGATACATGATTACTTTAAACGTGATGAGGGCGTTGCCCTTAATGGATGTACTCATTGTAGCGGCAGACAGGAGGGTGGTGTCATTGTTAAGCTAGGCTTAAGTCAATGTTATTCGATGAAAGTAAAGAAACCGTCAACTGATCAAGACTGGGATTTACTTCGTTAGTAACAAGGTTGCCGAATAGCAAAGCGGTCAATGAACGCGTCAAACAACAAGGAGCGATGATGCAACAACACAAAATTTTGATGGTGCTGACATCTCACGATGCCATGGGCGAGACGGGGCACAAGACAGGCTTTTGGCTTGAAGAGTTCACCACCCCTTACTACGCGTTTAAAGATGCAGGGGCAACCGTTGTGGTCGCTAGCCCTAAAGGCGGAACGGCGCCGATTGACCCAAACAGCGAAGCGGAAGATGCGCAATCGGAATCCACACGTCGGTTTGATGGCGATGCGGAGTTGCAAGATATGGTTAATAACACCGTCACGCTGAGCGATGTGAATGCGTATGAGTATGATGCGATTTTCTATCCCGGTGGGCACGGTCCATTGTGGGACTTGGCGGAAGATCCGACATCTCGTCAGCTGATTGAGACCTTCTATTATCAGGGCAAACCCGTTGGTGCGGTATGCCACGGCCCAGCCGTGTTCCGCCATACGCGTTCAGATCGTGACGAGCCACTGGTGAAAGGCAAACGGGTTACTGGTTTCACCAATAGCGAAGAAGCTGCCGTTGGCTTAACCGAGGTAGTACCATTTTTAGTCGAAGACATGCTCAAAGAAAACGGCGGTCTTTATGAGAAAGCGGACGACTTTACCTCGTATGTGGTTACTGATGGCAACTTAGTCACCGGGCAAAATCCGATGTCGTCTGAAGCGTGCGTCAATGCGGTGTTGGCGTTGCTGAAATAACATACATAGACTAATTGGTTGAAAAGGCGCGTATAACGCGCCTTTTTTAACAAAACAAAAACATAATGTATAACTATCAAGGCTGACTGTATGGCTAAATTAATTTATAACTTTTTGTTTTTATTGATAAAAATTGAGTTATTTTTTGGGTAGAAATAATAACTTAGGGCTATTTTTATAGGGTGTAAAGATAAAGCNGGGGGGTGATAAGCTTCTTTTGAAATTATCAAGGAGAGCCCAGATGATACGTGCATTAGCAATATTCTTGTTTCTATTTAGCACTCAAGCGGTGGCGGTAAATGTATTACTTGTCCATAGCTATCATAAAGAAAATGAGTGGGATAACAGCTTTGCTGCTGTGATAAAAAATCAACTAGATAGTAAAGCGAATCTTTACCAATTTGAGCTTGATACCAAACGTATCGACGAGGGTCTGTACGCTCAGCAAGCTCAGAAAGCACTCGAATTTTATCATGAAGTGAAGCCGCTCATTGTCATTTTAAGTGATGACAATGCATTTGATTATATGATGCCATTGCTTCAAGACCAAGACATATCAATTGTTTTTATGGGAGTGAATAAAAATCCACGAAAAGCACTCTCGGATCATACGGGCTTAGCAAGAGTGACTGGTGTATTAGAACGCCCGCTTCTGGTTAGAAATATAATTGAAATGTCTCATGTGATTGGTAAAGAGCCTTTCTTAGTTAAAGTGATGTTGGATGGAGGGGCGACCGCTAAGATTATTGAAAAAGACTTAAGAGAGTCTTGCAAGCATTTTCATGGGAAGATTATGTTAGACATTGTTCATCACGATACATTTTCAGGTTGGAAGGAAGAAGTTTTATCTTCAAGCAGCTATGATGCGATCTTTTTAGGACTCTACCAAAGGGTTAAAGATAACAATCAGCCCGTTTCCGAAAAAGAAGTGATGCAATGGACGAATCTAAATGCTCCTAAACCTCTGTTTGGATTTTGGGACTTTACCGTCGGAAAGGGGCGAGCTGCGGGTGGTTTGGTGGTCTCTGGTCCAGAGCAAGGGATGCGAGCAGTTAGCTATGTTAATCGTATCATTGCTGGCGAGTCAGCGCTCTACTTACCGTTAGTGTATGGCGGACAGGGTAAACACGTTTGTAGCCTGTCTGAGTTTGCTCGTTGGCGAATGGAGGTACCTGAGCATTGCCTGTTGAGTGAGTAGCATAGACTAATCTTGTCCGCGAAAAATCAATAAGGTGGTGAGAATTGGTACGCGATTAACTAGGATGATAAAAGTGTTTATCCGTTAATGGCTCACCACCTAACATGAAAATACTCATCATTGAAGATGACCACGACCTCAGCTTAGCGATTTCAGAATACTTAGAGCTGCATAATATCGACTGTGATTTTGCTTATAACGGCGAAACGGGGATCCAGCTTGCCAGCCAGCAGACGTTTGATTGTGTGATACTCGATAATATGCTGCCCAACGTTCAGGGGATGGCGGTTTGTCGCGAACTGCGTGAGCAGGGTATCGATACCCCGGTGTTAATGCTGACCGCGTGCGGCGCGGACACCGACCAGCTTGAGGGCTTTCGCGCCGGTGTAGATGATTATGTGGTCAAACCTTGCACCATGCCCTTGTTACTCGCACGTTTACAGGCCTTGCATCGGCGTCATCAACCGGTGCGAGAGTGTATTACCATCGCTGATCTGACGATTTATCCCAAAGAGCATATCGCGTCGCGCGGTGATACGCCGCTTAAGCTGACCCCTATCGGTTGGAACATTCTGTTGCTACTCGCGCGCCGCTCACCCACTGTGGTGTCCAAAAGCGATATTGAGGAGGCGATTTGGGCCAGCGATGATGTGCGCCAAGGAACCATTAACGTGCACCTTCACCATTTGCGTAAAGTGGTTGATAAGCCCTTTGCTAAAACGCTGATCCACACCCATGTCGGCATTGGTTTGTCCCTTTCTGAGGCCGCGCCGGTATGAGCCAAAGCCCTGTTCGAAGCCTCGCCGCGCAATCGCGCCGCCAACTGGTGTTCATGGCGGTGGCGATCTTTATCGGGTTGTTGGCACTTGTCACTGTGTTTAGCTTTTATCAAATCAGTCAGGCAGGCAAAAACTACATGCGGCTCGATGCTATCAAACTAGAGCAGAAGCTGGCCGCCGATCCTAACTACCCATTACCCCAAAGTGACACTGTCAGTGCGTATCGAGATTGGCAGGCTATCCCGACATCGGTGCGTGATTTATTCTCTTCAGAGCCGATACAACCGGATGATCCAATTGAAATTCAGCGCATCAATGACAGTGGCGCGCGTGAGTATGGTTATTTGTTGTACTCCGATCAGCACCTATCGCAAGGGCTATACCTGATCGAGTTTGAAGCGGCAGAAAAAATCGAAGCATTAGCTGCCATGATTGTCGAGCGCTCTTTGGCCGATGCCAGTGTGTTAATTGCCGCTTTTATGCTGGTGCTTGTCACCGTGATTGGGCTTTTGTTTAACAATGCATTGAAGCCACTCAAAGAGTTGGTGGCATGGTCGGCGCAGGTAAAAACACACCCTGATCAAGCTATCGATGTGCGCTTTTCGGTACGAGAAGTTAACCAAATCGCCGATCACTTGATGGCCTCGCTGCAACAGGTGCGTGAGCATAACCAACGGGAGCAGCAGTTCTTAAAGCATGCCAGCCATGAACTGCGTACGCCGTTGGCGATTATGCAGGCATCCTTGGATACTCTGTCACTGCGCATCGATGACAAGGATGCCAGTTATCCAGCCTTGCAGCGTGCCTCGCGTGCCAACGCCAATATGATGGCACTGTCTGAATCACTGCTTTGGTTGGCACGGCAACATCCAGATAAGGTTCGCCAATCAAAGGTCGACCTTGGCTCGCTTTGCGCAACCTTGGTGGATGAGCTGGCGTATCTTGCAGCGCATAAGCCAGTGACTGTCCATATCGATAATCACAGTGATCCTATTTCTATTGAGAGGGAATTGTTTCGTATTGCGAGTACAAACCTGATTCGCAATGCGCTCACCTACAGTGCGCCCGGCGCGATTGAGATTAAGATCACCAACGGGCAGTTTTCGATTGCTAACCCTATTGATTCAGACGTGGATGAGAATCAGATCGGATTTGGTCTAGGCCTGCAGCTTGTTGAGCGCATTTCCGGACAGCTCAACTGGCATTTTGAATTTCAGTGTGACGCTCAGATGGCGAGGGCGGTTATCAATTGGGAAGCCGCGCACAAAATGACGGGAGAGTCTTAAGGTTTTCTTAATACCGGTTGTTTCAAGATAAGGGCGAACTCTCAGTTACTATTTCGCCATTATGGAGAATCGCCGGTGAAGCCATTTGTCACACTTATCTGTTTCGTTTTGACCTTGGTGCCCTTAGCCGGGCATGCGCAAACCGACAGTATGTTCGCGGATAATTATCTGACCGTCGGCCTGGTCGGCTATACGGAGCCATCGATATATCTCGGTGGTGAAGATGACCAAGACATTGAGCTGGTGGTTGAGGCGCAATGGGAGGGGATTTTTTATCGCAACGATACCCTAGGTGTGTATCTCGCCGAGGGCGACAGCTGGTATGTGTCGGCGGGCGTGGGCGACGATGTGTTTGGCGATCACGCCCGCGGTGACAGCAAAACCCTCAAAGATATGAAAAGTCTCGATACGGTGTATACCGCTAATCTAACCACCGGCTGGATAACGTCGGTGGGCTATTTTGAGCTCGGCTACCATCATGATATCTCGGATAATCATAACAGTGGCGCGGTGGTGGGCCGCTATGGCGCGCCGATGGAACAAGGCCAGTGGGTGCTTGATCCTCAAGTGTCACTGACTTGTGTGGGTCGCGCGGTGAGTCGTTATTATGTCGGTGTGTCATCCCAAGACGCCAAAGCTGGCCGACCTACTTATCAACCTGATCAAACCTGCAAATTCCAATCCGACCTTAATCTCTATTACAGGCTTGGCCGCGCGCATCATCTTTTGTTGGGGGTGAGCTATCGCCACTATGGCGATGAAGTGTCAGACAGCCCGATTGTTGATAGAGACGATTTGAGGGCGTTCAATACCGGCTATTTATACACCTTTTAGCGGTAATGGGGTGGAAGGAGAAAGGGGATGAAGTGGCTAAAGCGAGGTTTGATAGCGCTGATGCTGATAGGCACGTTTTTGGTCATAGTCATCGATGACCCAAACGCGGGGCTGACGCGTCAATCCATTCACTTTAATGCCGGCGATAATCAGCTCGCAGGTGAATTAATTTTACCTTTAGGTTCTGAGAGCCCGAATCAGTGTGTGGTGTTTGTGCATGGCTCTGGTGACGTGCCGACCGATGCGTTTGGTTATTACCTCCCACTCTGGCGAGTGTTAGCGGCGAATGGGTGGTGTGCGTTGTCTTGGGATAAGCCGGGGCTGGGTGAGTCAAGTGGGGATTGGCGGTCGCAATCGATGCAAGATCGGGCCGATGAAGTCGCGGCGGCGATTCGCTATTTGCGCCAAACCTTGGGGCTAAAGGATGGCAAACTGGGGTTGATGGGCTTTAGCCAAGCTGGTTGGGTGATCCCTAAGGTGGCGCACCAAGTCGAAAACATCGATTTTCTGATCAGTGTCGGTGGAGCAGTCAACTGGATGGCGCAATCCGAGTATTCTGGACATCAACGGCGATTAGCCGCCGGATACAGTGAATCCGCTATTGCGGAAGAGCAAGCTGCCGAGGCGACAGTGGATGCCTTGATCCAATCCGGCGCGTCGTATCAACAGTACCTCAACCACGTAAAACAGGATGAGAAAGCGCCCATGAGCGAGGCCTTTTGGCAATTTGTACAACGTAATTGGGCCTCGGATGTGACTGCTGATTTAATCGATCTCGACGTGCCCACGTTAGCGTTGTTTGGTGCGCGGGATGCTTATGTCGACTCAGATAAAACCGCTTCTACGTATCACCAGCTGCTTGCTAACGCGCCGCTGCCATTTTATCACGTGCATGTGTTTGAAAAGGCCGACCACAGCCTACTGCGCACCGATAATATCGCCAATGCACACAGTGAGCGTCACCGCTGGTTAACACTGGCACGGGTTTGGTGGCAAGGGGAGGCAGCGTTTGCAGATGGCGTGATGCCATGCTTAACGTCTTGGCTAGCGCAGTTTGAGAGCGGGCGGCCAACACAGACTAATATCTGCGCGCCTGAGCAGCTAAGCGATGTAAAGCCAGTACTAAACGCGGATACAACACAGGGGTAACGTTTCAATTTGCGGTGAATTGGGGTTTAATGCAGGCATTGACGCTAACGCTAAGAGAACCAGCATGCAAATATGGGTAGACGCGGACGCTTGTCCGGTCGCGATGCGCGAGATGATAGTGCGCGCGGCACACCGAACGCACATTCAAGCCACCTTTATTGCCAACCAGTTTATCCGTTTACCGCCGTCGCCTTACGCCAGTTCACGTCAGGTAGAAAAGGGCTTTGATGTGGCGGACAACCAAATTGTTGCCGAGGCAGAGGCGGGCGATTTGGTGATCACCCAAGACATTCCGCTCGCGGATGAAGTGATTGAAAAGGGCGTGACGGTGATTAACACCCGCGGCGAATTGCTGACCAAAGAAAACATCCGCGCCCGGCTTAATATCCGTGATTTTATGGAAACCATGCGCAGTAGCGGTGTGCACACAGGTGGGCCTGCTCCGCTTGGTCCGCAGCAAAAACAAGCTTTTGCCAACCAGCTTGATAAATGGCTGGTTAAAGCCCAGCGTTATCATGCTGCGCGAGCAAAATCGTCTGATTAAACCTACGAGCTTATCCTCTCATCACTCAATTTTTTCTGTTGACTAAATAGCAACCGGTGCCCATTCGCGATTGGCGAAGTGGGCAATCAGCGCATCCAGCAGCGCACGCACCGCTGGTGGCTGGTTGCGACGTGACGGATACAAGGCGTAGATATCCATTGCCTTGGGTTGCCAATCGGGGAGCACGACCTCCAACTGACCTCGCGCAATGGCACTATGAGCCAGGTACACCGGCTGCATGCTCACGCCCATCCCCTGAATGGCAGCACTGAGTAAAGTAGTCGCCTCGTTAGCTGAGAGCTTACCTTGCACTTCAACCGCGGCGTGCTCCTCGTCTTTGTCTAAATGCCAAATCGGTCGATCAAATTGCTTATAACTGAGACAGCTATGCGCGGTGAGATCTTCCGGGGAGCGGATCGGTGCATGGGCCGCCAAATAATCCGGTGCCGCTACCAAAACGGAATCACACGCGGCGATCGGACGACCAATAAGGGAAGGGTCGGGGTTGGATGCAATGCGGATGGCTATATCAATCCGATCTGCAATCAAATCGACCGCCTTATCTTGCACTTCAATATCTACATCGACTCCGGGGTGAGCGGCCATAAAGGGCTTTACCGCGGGGATCAGTTGCGCGAAACCAAACGACATACTGGTCGCCACCCGCACTTTGCCAGTCAAGCCCGCCTCTTGTTGCCATTGCTGTGTCAGGGCATTGGCTTGCTCAACCCATTGCTCCAGTTGCGGCAAGCTTTGCTCGCCGGCGGAAGTTAATGAAACCTTACGCGTGGTGCGTTGTAATAAGCGCACGCCCAACCAGTCTTCCAGCGCTTCGACATGGCGAGTCACCATCGGGCGCGACATCTCGAGACGCTCGGCAGTGGCGGTAAAACTTTGCGTTAGGGCGACATCAATCAATACGCGGGCTGCAGTCAGTGTGTCCATGTCAATCTCATCTATGCTTAAGAGCCAGCCGTTCGTAAGGCGGTACGACCCGTTTACATGCTCGAATTATGAAATAATGATGTAAATTATTAGCTATATATTCGAACAAGTCGAGCCCGTAAACTGCACAGCATCTCAACACCGAATGCAAACAACGGAGCACGACGATGAAATTGATAAAAACCCTAGCCGCCTCTTTATTACTGACCGGCAGCGCAATGGCAGCAAATAATGCTGAACCCTTGAACTTGGACGTATATAACGCGGATGGTAATAGCTTCCACGTAAACTCAACCTTGGTGTATGGCGAAACCGAAGCCATGGTGGTTGATACGGGCTTTACTAAAGCAGACGCGCTACGTATTGCCGCTAAAGTGCTGGACTCTGGGAAAGAGCTGACCACTATCTTTATTAGCCAAGCAGACCCAGATTACTATTTTGGCGCGGAAGTGCTGCACGGCATGTTCCCTGACGCAAAAGTGATCACCACACCGGCAGTGCGCGCCACCATTGCAGAAAAACTGGATGGAAAAATGGCATTTTGGGCACCAAAAATGGGTGACAATGCCCCGCAAAACCCTGTAGTGCCTGCTGCTTATACCCGTTCATCATTGACACTGGACGGTCGTAAAATTGAAATTCGCGGCGCGAAAGGCGAGTTGGCACATCGTCCGTATCTTTGGATCCCAGCCAACAAGGCGATCCTAGGTAACGTCGCTGTGTATGGCAATGTTCACCTTTGGATGGCAGACGCACAATCTGACCAAGCGCGTGAAGGTTGGGCCGCACAACTAGAAGAAATGGCAGCACTGAAGCCTAAAGTCGTGATCCCAGGACACATGACCGCGGGCACGGCACTGAACGCTGACACCATTACTTTTGCCCAGCAGTATTTGCAAGACTTTGCCGAGGCGAAAGCAAACAGCAAAGACAGTGCTGAGCTGATTAAAACCATGCAAGCGAAATATCCGAAAGCGGGTTTGCCGATGGCTTTGGAAATTGGTGCCAAAGTACATATGGGAGAGATGGAATGGTAAACGTCCACTATATTTTTGACCCAATGTGTGGCTGGTGCTTTGGCGCCGCCACCTTGATTGAAAGCTTGAGCAACACCCCTGAGATTAACTTGCAGTTTCATCCAGGTGGTATGCGAGAGCGTGCGCCGATTGAAGACAGCTTTCGTCAACATATCTTGGCGGCAGATCAGACCATTGCCGATCAAACCGGACAGGCATTTGGTCAAGCCTATCTTGACCGCGTGGCAAGCGACCAGCCGGTAATTTTGGACTCCTTTATTACCGCGCAAGCCATACTCGCTGCTCAGCAGCTTGATGGTCAGGGTGCAGAGATGCTGAAACGCATCCAGCGTGGCCATTATCAGCAAGGTCGCTCCGTCTATGAAGCTGACACGCTCGCAGAGCTTGCCAGTGAGATGGGGATAGAGGCAGGGGCTTGGCAACAGGCGATGAATCGCGCCAAAAATGATGTGATGCCCGCGGTGAATCAAACCCGTCAATTGATGGCAGCGCATGGCTTACGCGGTTTTCCATCCATGCTGATGGAGCAAAACGGCCAATGGCAAGCCATAACAGTGAGCCAATACTATCGCCGCCCAGATGCATGGCAGGCGCTCTGGCAAACACTGACTCAGGCATAAAGCAAACAAAACCGGCGAGCATGAGGCTCGCCGTTTGTGACTTAAGGAAGATGGTTAGAGGCTAGCGCCATTCCCACTGACTGCCCTTGATATCAGCCTCAACCCGCCATGTATTTGCATTCCATTTCAACGCATTATCTAGCGCATTTTTCATTTGCCCACCTTCAAATCGCCATGTTTGGCTCGGGGTGTCAGCGCACGATTCCATGCTGATTTGTACACCTTGCTGATCCAAGCATAAATCTGGTGCCACTTTACTCATAAGTTTTCCTTCAGGGGTTAATTGCCACTGCTGGTTACTACCACCATGACATTGCCAGCCAAATACGTTTGCGCCGGGATGGTTGCTGCTCGACTCAACGTCGAGGCAATGGTTGTCTTGGGTCACCAGCTGTTGCCACGATATAGCGGGCGTTTGTGCGCCTGCCGATGCATCGAAGAGCGTTGAAACAATAGCGGTCATAGGCTGTGAGTAACGTGATGCGTGAGGTGCCTGACGCTGCCAGCTCGTGGGGACGGGCTGGTCAATACGCCATGAACCTTGTCCATCATAGTAAGATTTAGCAATGGCATTGGGAGTCGGTGTCCACAAGAAATCAGGATGACGGTTCTGGTACCACTCGCCGCCAATGATATCGCCTTGTTTATCCAACTCTAAGTCGTAGTAGTAAGTGACTCGAGAGACGCCATCGAATGTTGGGATATCCTTGTCACGGTGAGTAGGGTTGGTTTCAACCATATAGTCGACCACCATTTGCACACCGACGATCGACTGCGTACTTCTCGAACGGTATTTCGTGAACTTATCTTTACTATATTGGGCCAGTGGTATCTTGACCTTGTTGGGATCATCCGAAGAGCGGTGAGTTTGTGGGTTAAAGTAGGTAAGTTTGTACCCGAGAATCGGCTGGTTCCAAACTTGATAGTCATAGGTCGCGTCCATGATCATACTGCGCCCTGTGATGCCGATTTGATTTAACACCGCTAAGTGCCAACTGCCTGGGTTGTTGTCGACACAATCGGGCTCAATAATTCGGCCATTTTCATCTTTTTGTGGATTTTTGATATTACAGCGACCACCGATAAATTTGGTGTCAAAAGGCGCTTCCGCCCACAGTAAGGTTCCTAATGCCTTAATATCTGAAGGATAGAACTTTAATATCTCGCCATTCGCGTCCGGTACAGAAACAGATTGTTTGGGGCGAGGCAGCATGTACGCGGCTGCAGCCCAGCCATGACAAAGTCCCATCCACTTTTCTACATGGCCTTGTGACTCGAAGTAACCTTTTCCTGAATCCCACGACTTCTTGGTTAATGTGTAGTTCGAGTCACCCACTAATAAATCATACTTTTCTGCGGGGGACAGCAAATCACGTTGGTGAGCAGGATAAGTATTAACAGGCTTTATAGTATGAGAGAAGTCATAATAACTTTGCCAATTAGAGGCGGAAAGCTCTCGGTCTGCATAGCGCCATGCCGCGGCACCTGAATATAATGGCCAATAGGTATCTGACCATGGCTGTGTTGTCAGTTTTTTGCTAATCGGTGCTTGCTGGCTTAATACTGATAAATTACGGATTAAATTATTTCCTGCGTCAACTAAGCGAGCGGGGTTATCATTATATAAGCGTATGTTTGATAAGGGCTCGACAATACGATCATTAAGGTCTAATGGTGGCGGTGTGCCAGCTGCGCGCGCCATAATGTCATCACGTATCCTTGCTCGAAAGCGCTCTACAACATTAGCTTCAGGGGTTTGGTAGTCGTCACCATCTTTTGGGGGAAGTGCGTTCATGACCTTTTGGGGGTCTTGATGGAACTCCGTCATAAAGGTATTTATTTGTGTATCATCCGCGGAAGCGGACAATGGTATAGCGATAGCTAACAATGTGATCATTCTTTTCATTATAATTACTCTACGTTGTTTGTTTTTATGTTTTGTTTGCCGAGTGGAATAATTTTTTAACGGCGAGCGGACACTAGTTTTAGTGATTAATTAAATCAATGTATTATTATTTTTAGATATGAAAATTGTGATAGTAAACATGAAAAGATGAGTGGCGAACTTTTTGTTTTTTTATGGATAGTTTTGTCT
>NZ_MUFM01000045.1:0-20106 GCF_001996125.1 Salinivibrio sp. PR932
GGACTACAACCATACTAAGACCAAATTATTTATCGATTTTATCAAGCAAGAAGTTAAGAACTTGTATATTTAAGGGAATATCACGACTTAAAAAGCGATAGCGCATGCGCGGCTTTGCGCGATTTTGGAAAAAGTATTTTATTTTTTGTCTATATATCGATAACAACTGCCGCGCTAAGGTAAGGGTCTTTACTCACCTCACAAAACGGACGCGAGATCCATGTCTTACTACAATCCTAACTATCCCGACACACCGGCACTCAAACGTGCGGCCAAAAAGCGTATTCCCGCCTTTGCCTTTGATTATTTATGTGGTGGATGCCACGACGAAATCGGTCTCGCTCATAATTTTGATCGCTTTAAAGACGTCAAGCTACAGTCTGATCTCTTGGCTCCCACCCCTGAGATTGATTTGTCCGTTGAGCTCTTTGGCCACCGCTATGCCGCGCCCTTTGGCATTGCGCCTGTAGGCTTACAAGGTTTGATGTGGCCTAAAGCGCCTGAAATCCTTGCCAAAGCCGCACTGGAAGCCAATGTGCCCTACGTACTTAGCACAGTATCGTCGGCAAGTCTTGAAACCATTGCCGACATTTCTGAGGGCACCGCGTGGTATCAGCTCTATAACCCAACCGATGCTAAGATCCGCGAAGATCTGATGGGCCGCATTAAGCGTGCAGGCTACAAGGTTCTCCTCGTCACCGTCGATGTACCAACCTTTGGTTATCGCCCTCGTGACATCAAAAACGGCTTAGCCATGCCACCCAAAATGAACCTACGCAATATTGCACAAATGATGCAATGTCCAAGCTGGTGTTGGCATACCTTGCTGGCGGGGGTACCGGAAATGCAAACCCTCAAACCCTACATGCCGAAGAATATGCCCACCAGCGAGTTGGCAAACTTTATGAACAATACCGTGATGGGTGCAGTGGATTTTGAAAGCCTGAAAGTGATCCGTGACAACTGGGATGGCCCCTTGATTCTCAAAGGACTGGTCAATCCTGAAGACGTCGCTCAGGCCGTTGCCCTAGGTGCTGATGGGGTGGTGCTATCCAACCATGGAGGCCGTCAGTTAGATATCGGCGAATCGCCGCTCGATACCATTCGCACTATCGACAAGGCCTATGGGGATAAAATTAAGCTGTTGCTAGACAGCGGCGTACAAAGCGGTGGCAACGTTGCGCAGGCGATGGCCATGGGAGCCGACTTTACCTTGCTGGGCCGTACCTTTGTTTATGCGTGCGGCGCCGTGGGGCATCATGGTGGCGAGCACGCGATTGAAATGCTCAAACAGCAAATGACGCAAGTCATGGGGCAGTTAAAGTGTCCAACGCCGACACAACTGCCACATTTCCTCAAAGCCGGCCCCGGTGTTTAAGTTCATCAGATAAAGAAAAGCCCCGTCACAACGGGGCTTATCGCTTTTCGAGTAAACCGTTTTTTAGAACGGAATATCGTCGTCAAAGTCAGGCAGATCGTTATACTGCTGCTGAGGTTGCGATTGCGGCTGAGATTGCGGCGCGGCTTGCTGCTGAGGCGGCTGCTGGTTGAAGTTGTTTTGTGGCTGTTGAGGCTGACCCCATCCACCTTGCTGCTGCGACTGCTGCATCGGCTGACCTTGGCCTGGTCCGGCACGGCCACCAAGCATTTGCATGCTGCCGTTAAAGCCTTGTACCACTACTTCTGTTGAGTAGCGGTCTTGACCACTTTGATCTTGCCATTTGCGTGTTTGTAACTGACCTTCAATATAAACTTGCGAGCCCTTACGCAAATACTCGCCAGCCACTTCTGCGGTCTTACCAAACAGGACCACGCGATGCCATTCGGTTTTTTCACGCATCTCGCCAGTGCTCTTGTCGCGCCATGACTCCGAGGTCGCTAGGCTCAAGTTCGCCACTGCACCACCGTTCGGGAGATAACGGATTTCCGGATCATTGCCCAAATTACCAATCAAGATGACTTTGTTTATGCCACGGCTGGCCATAGGTGACTCCCACTCTTGTTACGCGCGAAAACATTTTCGCCTACTGGATAAATAAACACGAAGTCTAGCACGAGCGCCCAAGAGGTTCGATGCTTTTCCACGCGATCTGGTTCCAGATTCTGTATTCACGCTACGAACCTAAGAATGGTCATACGCTTACATATACGTAGACAACAAAAATAGTTTAGACTGAATAAAGTCCCCGCGTGAGCGCCTCTCTGCGCTGAATTATGCAATAATACGCACATCGGTGAGCACGCTTTACGTCAGATAAGTAGGAACTTTATGAGCAAGGCAGAAACCACGTCCGATTCTTACACACTGCTTCTCATCTCTCAGCCCAGCATGTCTGTCTCTGCATTGATCGCGTGTTTAGAAAAAGAAATCCGCGGCACCGTCGAACTCGTGAGCCCAGATACCATTCACGAAAAGCTCACCGAACGTTCTGGGTTGGTCCTGATTGATTTAAGTGCCTTCGACGACACCGCCACCGAGCGTCTTAAACATGCACTCACACCGTATGCCGATCAGCATGTGTTTGCTCTCCTCAATGCCCATGATCTTACCGCGAAGGAATTGGCAAGCTGGCCCTTTATTAAAGGGGTATTTAAGAAAGACGATGAGTTAAGCCATCTGTGCTACGGCATCGAAAAGATGTTCTCGGGAGAATATTGGCTCCCCCGCCACAAAATGGCGGCGCTGATTCACTACTATCAGCAGCATTACCAACAAACTATCGATGAGCAAGCCATTGTGCTCACCAACCGCGAGCAAGAAATCTTACGGCATCTGGTCACAGGCGCGTCGAATCAAGATATTGCCAATGCGCTTGCGGTCAGCGAACACACGGTTAAATCGCATTTATATAATGTTTTCAAAAAGATAAATGTAAAAAATCGCGTACAAGCTGTTTTTTGGGCGAAAAACAACTTATCGTTAATCGGATCGGTCGGGCTCGAACTCGGTCCTGACAGTTACGATGATTAATCGCGAATACATCCTCCCGATCCCAACGGCGCACTCGCGCCGTTTTTGCAATAAGGAAGTCGCAAATGGCCTTTGATGTTTTTAATGGCGATGCCGACGGGCTAACCGCACTGGTACAGTGGCGCCTCGCTTATCCTCAAAACACCACCCTCATCACTGGTGTGAAGCGGGATATTGCGTTGTTGCAACACGTCCCAGTTGAGACCGAACAGGTCAATGTGTTTGATATCTCGATGGCAAAAAATCGTCCTGCCTTAGAGGCCTTATTGCAGGCGGGTGCCAGCGTTTTTTATGCAGACCACCATGACAGTGGGCCGCTTCCGACCTCGCCCTTGTTAGATGCGCACATTCATACTGCATCGAATACCTGTACCGCACTGATTATTGACGCCCTCCTGGGTGGCCAATATCGTCATTGGGCGCTCGTGGGCGCTTATGGTGACAACCTGAACCGCAGTGCTGACGCCCTAGTGAAGCAAAGCGAGATCGATGCCGCCACGCGCGACCGCCTACAGCGCTTAGGGGTGTATCTAAACTACAACAGTTATGGTGCCAGTTTGGATGATCTACTTATGCCGCCTGCAGTGCTTTATCGCCACATTGCCGGATTTGAAACGCCTGACGACTTTATGCAAGCCTATCCAGATATCGTGATGGCGCTAGCAGAGGGATACCAAACCGATCGTGCTCATGCAGAACAACTTACTGCCGAGTATGACTATGCCGGTGGTGCCGTCTATCTACTACCCAATGCGCCTTGGGCGCGGCGTATCAGCGGCATGTTCGGCAATCAGCTTGCCAACCAATCGCCCGATAAAGCTCATGCGGTATTAACGCCAACACCGGATGGAGACTGGATGGTTAGCATTCGCGCCCCCTTAAACCGTCCCCTAGGCGCAGTGGCTCTCGCACAACAATTTGCCACAGGCGGAGGGCGAGAAGGCGCGGCTGGAATCAATGCCTTGCCACAAACAAAGCTATCCGACTTTGTATCGGCTTTCAGTCGCCACTACCCATAAGTT
This sequence comes from Salinivibrio sp. PR932, assembly GCF_001996125.1. Lineage (NCBI taxonomy): Bacteria > Pseudomonadati > Pseudomonadota > Gammaproteobacteria > Vibrionales > Vibrionaceae > Salinivibrio > Salinivibrio sp. PR932. The sequence goes on from NZ_MUFM01000045.1 coordinate 3,994, forward strand.
TGCTCAGCCTCTTAACTCTGTCTCGCGTGAGCATGGGTAAAGAGTGTGAACTAACGCATATTCATGTCGTCAGAGTCTGGGTGAGCGATGAGTGAGGCCGTGCGTTTCGCTATACTGGAGCGATCGCGGCTTGCTTCCCTGCGCGTCGCCCAGCAAAATAATGCCCAACCTATTGCTGTGAGTGGCGTATTTGGTTGCCATTCACGTAAATCACGCTGCGGCCTGTATGGCCACATCAGTGACGAAAAAAGGATCCAAGATGATTAACAAATGTCTGTTCCCCGCCGCCGGTTATGGTACGCGCTTTCTACCCGCGACCAAGTCCATGCCCAAAGAGATGATGCCTGTCGTCAATAAACCATTGATTGAGTACGGTGTTGATGAAGCACTTGAAGCGGACATCCACGGCATGTGTATTGTAACGGGTCGCGGTAAGCATGCGATCATGGATCATTTCGATAAGAACTATGAACTGGAGCATCAGATCAGCGGCACCAATAAAGAAGTGCTGTTGGATGATATCCGTAACACCATCGAAAAAGCCTCGTTTACCTATATTCGCCAACATGAAATGCGTGGCTTAGGACACGCCATTTTAACCGGTCGTGAACTGGTGGGTGATGAAGCATTTGCGGTCGTGCTGGCGGATGACCTGTGTATCAACCCGGGGCATGGGGTGCTTAAACAAATGGTGGCGCTATACAAACAATTTCGCTGTTCTATCGTCGCGGTGGAAGAAGTGCCAGAAGATGAGACCCATAAATACGGGGTTATTTCCGGGCAAGAGATCAAAGACGACCTTTTCCGCGTAGACAACATGGTGGAAAAACCTGACCCGGGTACAGCGCCGAGTAATTTAGCCATTATCGGCCGTTATATTTTAACCCCTGATATTTTTGAACTGCTCGAAAACACACCACCGGGCAAAAACGGTGAAGTGCAAATCACTGACGCCTTGCTCAAGCAAGCGCAAGCCGGATGTGTGTTGGCCTATAAATTTAAAGGGGAGCGCTTTGACTGTGGCAGCGTGGAAGGCTTTATCGAAGCCACGAATCATTGCTATCAAAACCTCTACTTAGGTGGCAAAAACAAAGACGAAGCCACGGTTAAAAACCCGTAACCCCCGCTCTGCGTTGCGTCTCGACGTAAGGCTTTCCACCTTGACAAAAGGCTGTGTAAATATACAGCCTTTTTTGTTTGGTCACAGCGCCGTCTATGCGATACTGAACACCGGTGACCAATAAGTGAGCTGACTGAGAAGTAGGATAACAATGGATAATATCGACGTCAGAGGCGCGCGTACGCACAACCTCAAAAACATCAACCTAACCATTCCCCGCGATAAGTTGATTGTCATCACCGGGCTCTCTGGATCCGGAAAATCATCTTTAGCCTTTGACACCTTATATGCAGAAGGACAACGTCGCTATGTTGAGTCTTTGTCGGCTTATGCGCGCCAGTTTCTCTCTTTGATGGAAAAGCCCGACGTTGATCATATTGAAGGCTTGTCCCCCGCTATCTCCATTGAGCAAAAATCAACCTCGCATAACCCACGCTCAACTGTGGGTACCATCACCGAAGTTTACGATTACTTGCGCTTGCTGTATGCGCGGGTCGGTGAGCCTCGCTGTCCAACCCATGATGTGACCTTGGCCGCTCAGACGATTAGCCAAATGGTCGATAAAGTGCTTGCCCTACCAGAGGGCAGCAAATTGATGTTGCTCGCCCCGATTATCAAAAACCGCAAAGGCGAGCACGTTAAAACCCTCGAAAACCTTGCCGCGCAGGGCTTTATTCGCGCACGTATTAATGGCGAAGTCTGTGATCTGTCCGATCCACCAACTTTGGAGCTTCATAAAAAACACACCATTGAAGTGGTGGTGGATCGCTTTAAAGTCCGTGACGATCAACAACAACGCTTAGCGGAGTCGTTTGAAACCGCCCTCGAGCTCACCGGCGGCAGCGCGGTGATCAGCTGGATGGATGGCGACGGCGAAGAGCTGATCTTCTCTGCCAATTTTGCCTGCCCGCACTGCGGTTACAGCATGCAAGAGTTAGAGCCTCGTCTGTTTTCCTTTAATAATCCGGCTGGTGCATGCGGCACCTGTGATGGCTTAGGCGTACAACAGTACTTCGATCCTAAACGGATTATTCAAAACCCTGCGGTCAGCCTCGCCGGTGGGGCTATTCGAGGCTGGGATCGACGCAATTTCTACTACTTTCAGATGCTGCGCTCACTCGCCGATCACTACGACTTTGATCTCGAGCTGCCGTGGCAAGATCTGTCTGGCACCATTCAAGACATTCTGCTTTACGGTTCAGGCCCGAAAGAGATCGAGTTTAAATACGTCAACGATCGGGGCGATATTCGTGTGCGCAAACATCCGTTTGAGGGGATCCTCAACAATATGGAGCGTCGCTACCGTGATACCGAATCTAATGCGGTACGTGACGAGCTAGCTAAGTACATTGCGACTAAGCCGTGTGCAAGCTGTGGCGGATCACGATTGCGTCAAGAAGCACGCCATGTCTTTATTGATGGCCGCAACTTACCTGAAATTTGCGAGCTGAGCATTCAACAAGCCCTCGACTTTTTTGAACAGCTGACCTTATCAGGTCAACGTGCCAAAATTGCCGAAAAAGTTATGAAAGAGATCCATGACAGATTGCGCTTTTTGGTCAATGTCGGGCTTAATTATCTTAACTTGTCACGAAGCGCCGATACGCTTTCTGGCGGGGAAGCACAGCGTATCCGCTTGGCCAGTCAAATCGGGGCTGGCTTGGTCGGGGTAATGTACGTGCTTGATGAACCATCGATTGGTTTGCATCAACGAGATAACGCACGTTTGCTCGATACACTGGAGCATTTACGCGACCTCGGTAACACCGTTCTGGTGGTCGAGCATGATGAAGACGCCATTCGCGCCGCCGACTACGTGATTGATATTGGTCCAGGCGCTGGTGCTCACGGCGGACAAATCGTGGCTGAGGGCAGTCTCGACGATATTCTCAACAATGACAACTCGCTAACCGGACAGTACCTCAGCGGCAAGCAGGCGATTGCCGTTCCAGAGACCCGTCGCCCTCGAGATCCTGAAAAAATGCTGGTGCTTAAAGGCGCAACGGGGAACAACTTAAAACATGTCGATTTACACTTGCCCGTGGGCTTATTCACTTGTGTCACCGGTGTATCTGGGTCAGGAAAGTCGACCTTAATTAACGATACCTTCTTTAAAGTGGCCCACCAGCAACTCAATGGTGCCACCACCGCCGAGCCCGCGCCTTACGAGTCTATTGACGGGTTAGGACATTTCGACAAAGTGATCGATATTGATCAAAGCCCCATTGGGCGTACTCCACGTTCAAACCCAGCCACCTATACGGGGATCTTTACGCCGATACGTGAGCTCTTCGCCGGCACGCAAGAGGCTCGGGCACGCGGGTATAAAGTAGGTCGCTTTAGCTTTAACGTACGCGGCGGTCGCTGCGAAGCCTGCCAAGGCGATGGGGTGATCAAAGTAGAAATGCACTTCTTACCCGATGTGTATGTGCCTTGCGATGTATGTAAAGGGAAACGCTATAACCGCGAAACACTCGAAGTGCGCTATAAAGGTAAAACGATCGATGAAGTTTTGGAAATGACCGTCGAAGACGCACGTGAATTTTTCGACGCCGTCCCCGCTATCAAGCGTAAACTACAGACGTTGATGGATGTGGGTCTGAGTTATATTCGTCTTGGCCAAGCCGCCACCACCTTATCGGGCGGCGAAGCACAGCGGGTAAAACTGGCCCGTGAGCTATCTAAGCGCGATACCGGTAAAACGCTTTATATCCTTGATGAACCGACAACCGGCTTGCACTTCCATGATATTCAGCAGTTGCTAAATGTGTTGCATCGCTTACGCGAACAAGGCAACACCATTGTGGTGATCGAGCATAACCTAGATGTGATTAAAACCGCAGATTGGATCATCGATTTAGGGCCTGAAGGCGGTAACGGCGGCGGTGAAATCATTGCTCAAGGCACGCCAGAAGAGATCGTCAATGTGGTTGGTAGCCACACAGCACACTTCTTGAAGCCCATGTTGGAGCGATAATGACACAGGCGTTACCCACCCACCGAGTGAAACGAAAACCGCTTACGGTGCCCTTTTTAGGGGCACTGGCGGCGTTATGGCTGATCTGTTTGCCATTGTATTCGGTCGACTTGCCGTTGGTGGGTATTCGCCATCCTGCTGCCGCTCTGTCGTTACTCACGCTTAGTTTGGTGTTGGGGTTCGCCGGACTGGAAGTGTGGCGACAGCACACATGGCGCGTCACTCACTTAACCTGGGCGTTAGTGGCCGCCACGCTCTGTGCCAGTGTGCCATATCTTTATCCGCAAGCGGCAACGCTAAACAGTGGCTATGCCATCGCCGCATTGGTCCTCAGCCTCGGTTTTTTCTCCAGCTTACAGCAGTTTATTTTTAATCATGCCCAGCGACAAAAGCTACTGGCCGTCTTGATGCTTGCCTCTTGGTTGGCCATCCTTTCCGTCTTAGGCAACCAATCGCCTCCGGGCATGGCGCCTTTTAAGTTTGAGCATTGGGTGCCGCATTTACCCGCTGCCGTGACCCATGCGTTGTTACTCACCGGCCTAAGTTTGGCGGCTTATCTGCTCGCCCGAGAGCCAAGTAACCGCTACCGCCATCCCATAACGCAAAGCGTGTTGGTGTTCACGCCAGTGGTTATCCTGCCCGTGCTTGCCATGCAAGGACGACCGCTACTGCTCCTGTTTGCCCTTTGCGCCATTGCCTTGCAACAAGTTTATCTCAGTCGCTTTGCGACGCGGCGCCAGCACCTTGCGTGGCTGGCCGCCATGTCTGCCGGGGCGTTACTCGCGGTGTTCGGGCTGACCGGTCAAGAAAGCTGGCAATGGCTCACGCCTCAAGACAAACGCGCACTGTGGCTTGCCTGGCAGCAATTTCAACAAACGCCTTTTTTTGGCGTTGGCATGGGTCATGGACAAACGACTCTACTACTGGCATCGGCGGCACATCCGGGACACACGGGTCCTGTGAAATTACCGAGCGCGCTAGCATTGTGGTTATTGGAAGGTGGGCTTGTGATGGCACTGGCGTATCTTGCCGTGATACTGCCACTGGCGCTTCGCATTATCCGCGCCCCTTCAGGCACGCGGCGTATGCTCGTTGCGCTCGTGCTTCCGCCACTCACTGGCTTGCTTATCTATCCGGCCAGCGGTACGCAGTGGTTTAACGGCATTTTACTGCTCATGTGGCTGTACTGGCTGGATAATTTAACCAGCAAATACCAACGAATCACATTTTCTACCGCCGAATATGGGCAGCGTATCGCGACACGCAGTATTGCCACTGTAATGATCTTGGTGGGATTGTTGTGCCTATCATCGGTGTATTTAGCCAATCGCTACTTGCGTGACTCTTTATTAACCTCTCAGCGTATTGCGCTCTATCAGCAACATCCGTGGTGGCAAAGTAAACTCACCCAAGGGCTCGCAGAACAGCACTTTCAGCACAACCTAGAGACGCTGTCGGATGCCGATCGCCACCAGCACCTTAACTTATGGCTGCAGCATGTGGCACAACACCCCACGTTTGCGGGCTACCAGCATGCTTATCAGATTGCTCTGCAAATTGGCGATACGCAGCGGGCGCGCGATATTCAGCAAGAGGCGCGATATTTGTTTCCGCAAGCCGCCAAGGTGTGGACCACTCGCCACACCTTACCGATGCGCACTCTGCCGGAATAACGTGCGCCTAGCGCAGTGCGTCGCCCAATGCTTTTAAGCATAGCGCGATGTTTTCTTCACGCGCACTGTAGCCCATTAAGCCAATTCGCCATGCCTTACCAGCGAGATCGCCCAAACCAGCACCGATTTCGAGGTTATAGGTGTTGAGCAGATGTTGGCGTACCGCGCCATCATCGACACCATCCGGAATATACACCGCGTTCAATTGCGGCAAGCGATAAGGCTCATCCACCACAAAGCGGATACCTAAATCGTCCAACCCCGCTTTTAAGCGTTGATGCATGGTTTGATGACGCTGCCAAGCGTTCTCAATGCCCTCTTGATATAACTTGAGTAATGATTCATGCAATGCATACAGACTGTTAACCGGTGCAGTATGGTGATAACTGCGTTTGCCGTCACCGCTCCAATAGCCCAGCACTAAGCTTTGATCGAGAAACCAGCTTTGTACCTTGTGGGTGCGCGCTTGCATTTTTTCAACGGCACGCGCCGAGAAGGTGACCGGCGATAAGCCTGGGACGCATGACAAGCATTTCTGACTGCCGGAGTAGACCGCATCAAGTTGCCATTCATCGACTTTCAAGGGGACACCGCCAAGTGATGTTACGGCATCAACAATGGTAAGGCAGCCGTGCTCGCGCGCCAGCGTCGCCAGTGTTTGCGCATCTGAGCAAGCGCCCGTGGAGGTTTCAGCATGAACAAACGCGACGATACTAGCCTCTGGATGCGCTTTTAATGCCGCTTCAACCTTGTCGGGGCTGACAGGCTCGCCCCATGCATCGTCAACCATCACCGCGTGCGCACCACAGCGTTCAACGTTTTCTCGCATTCGGTCGCCAAACACCCCGTTGCGACAGACAATCACGGTATCACCGGGCTCTACAAGGTTAACGAAGCACGCTTCCATTCCTGCACTCCCGGGGGCAGAGACCGCAATGGTAAACGGATTCTCGGTCTGAAAGGCATATTGTAAGAGCTGTTTGACCTCATCCATCATCGCAATAAAAAGGGGATCGAGGTGTCCCAACGTCGGACGACTCAACGCCTGCAACACTTGCGGAGAAATATCAGACGGGCCAGGGCCCATCAGGGTGCGCTCTATCGGCTGAAATGAGCGGATATCGGAAATTGAAGTTGCCATAACCTATCCTTGTGTCTGCTAAATTTGCGCTTTCCGTTATAGCATACTTTGTGTTCATCGCCCCATTGCCACATCGCGAACTTACGTGCTAGAGCGCATATTCAACGGGTGGCGGATAGCGGCGGTATAGGTGCCTGATCGTCGCTTTGTAACGCAATTGGCGGTTGACAACCACTCACTAGCGCCCGTAATGTAGCCACTCACCATGTGGATCAACACATGGCCGAACATACAGAAGAGGTGCATCACTCAGGCAGTTATCACGCGGAGCCCTACTCCAAGGCGTGATAATCAGGGGAGGCGATGCCGAGGGGGTTCCGACAGGGTAAGGAGCCGCCGGCCATGAAGGCTGAATCCTTCAGGCTGTCACTTGTCATCCATTTGGACAGACAGGTGGAGCGCTTCTGGCAGAATGCCTGCCGTTTGCTCTTCCTTTTTGCTCGCGTTTGCGACGTGACTTCTGATGTTCCCCACTGACTTTTAAATATGTTGAATCAATGAGCACGAGCTCAAAAGGGGAAAAGGACGTGAACCCGTTACCATCTATTTCAGTCGCTAAATTTGGCGGCACCAGTGTTGGCAACTTTGCCGCCATGCAACAAAGTGCCGCAGTGATTATGCGCCATCCCGAGACCCGTTTTGTAGTGATTAGCGCATGTGCCGGCGTCACCAACCATCTTGTCGCCTTAGCCCAAGGCATAAAAAACGATGTCTTACGCCAAAACACACTGGATGCAATAGACGCTATCCACCAGCAAATACTGGCAGCTTTGCCTCCTTGTCATCACACCCAAGAAGCAGTGCGAACGCTCCACCAGCAGATTATCTCCTTGAGTGAGCAAGCCTGTGAGGCCCCGAGCGAAGCGCTTACCGATACCTTGGTTGCCTGTGGCGAGCTTACCTCTACGCACCTGTTTACTCACTTGCTCGTCCACCTTGGCCTACCCGCAGCTCGGATTGATGCCCGCGAATATTTGAAAACGGATAGCCAATTTGGTCACGCTATTCCAGATATCGCCCTGACTCAGCAACAGTGTCAGCGCTTGAATGCGCAGCTAGACAATCACATTCTAGTGACCCAAGGCTTTATCGGTGCCGACAAAGAAGGACGAACGACAACTCTTGGCCGAGGAGGCAGCGACTACAGTGCCGCTTTGTTTGCCGAGGCTCTCGGGGCAACAAGCTTGGCGATTTGGACCGATGTACCGGGTATTTATACTACCGACCCACGCCTCGCCGCCAAAGCACGTCCTATTGCAGAGATCAGCTTTAGTGAAGCATCGGAGATGGCGACGTTTGGCGCCAAAGTGCTCCACCCCTCCACGCTATTACCCGCGGTACGCCAGCATATTCCTGTCTTTGTCGGGGCGGCCTGTGCGCCGGAAAAAGGCGGGACTTGGATCCGAGAACAGGCGGAATCATCCCCCCTATTCCGCGCCATTGCGTTGCGCCGAAATCAAACCATGGTGACCTTGACCAGTTTGACGATGTTCCAAGCGTATGGCTTTCTTGCCAACGTCTTCGCGATCCTAGCGCGCCATCAGATCTCCGTCGATCTGATCACTACCTCCGAAGTCAGCGTGTCTTTGACGCTCGATCAAACCAATACACAGGGTGAGGTGCCCCGTTTGCCTGATGCTGCCTTAGAGGAACTCTCAACCTTGTGCCATGTTGACGTTTGCCAACACTTAGCCGTGGTCGCCTTGATCGGTAATGAGATGCGTCATACCCCGGGGGCGGTGACGCCGGTATTTAACGCCTTAGATACTGCCACCTTGCGCATGATTTGTTATGGCGCGAGTAATCACAATGTGTGTATGGTGGTTGATGACGACAGTGCCACCGAGGTGGTGCAGCGTTTACATACACAGCTTTTTGAGTAAAACCCAAAAGAAAAGCCAGCGTGCGCTGGCTTTTCTCGGTTAGGCATTAAGATTAGGGCCTAGCCACTTTTCAGCTTCCTCAAGACACCAGCCTTTACGTGCTGCGTAGCTATCACGTTGATCATTTTGAATTTTCGCTACCGCAAAGTAACGTGACTCTGGATGGGAAAAATACCAACCCGAAACCGACGCGCCCGGCCACATGGCATAGCTTTCGGTCAGTGTCATCCCCGTATGCGCTTCTACCGATAGCAATTGCCAAATCTTGCCTTTCTCACTGTGTTCAGGACAGGCGGCATAACCTGGCGCTGGCCGGATCCCTTGGTATTGTTCGCGGATCAGGGCGTCGTTATCAAGCGTCTCATCGGGCGCATACCCCCACAAGGTGATCCGAATTTGCTGGTGAAGATATTCCGCAAAGGCTTCTGCGAGTCGATCCGCCACCGCTTGGATCATGATCGCGTTGTAATCGTCCCCTTTCGCTTTGTACTCTTCCGCCAAAGCATACTCACCAATGCCGCCTGTCACCGCAAATGCACCAATCCAATCCGGCTGACCGCTGCTTTTCGGCGCAATAAAGTCTGACAAGCAATAGTTCGCACCACGCGGCTTTTGTGTTTGCTGGCGCAAGTGATTCAATATCGTGCTCACCGTTTGTCGTGACGAGTCGGTATACACTTCAATATCATCATCCACGCTATTGGCAGGAAAGAGGCCACACACCCCTTTTGCCGCTACCAAGCCTTCTGCCTCGAAACGATCGAGCCAAGCATTGGCGTCTTGATACAAACGACGGGCTTCCTCCCCCACCAGCTCGTGATCCAAAATCGCGGGGAATTTGCCACTGAGAGACCACGTCATAAAGAAAGGCGTCCAGTCGATATACTGACGTAAGGTCGCTATCGAAACATCATCGTAAACATGGATGCCTGGCTTCGCCGGTTGCGGAGGCATATAGTTTGCCCAATCCGTTTGCCACTTGTTATCGCGAGCTTGCTCCAAGGTCACCGGTGGCGTGCGGGGCGCTTTACGCTGATGCTGCTCACGCACAGTGTCATACTCTTTGGCCAAACGCGCGACAAAATCAGGTCGCTGCGTCTCGGATAATAACGAGGAGCACACCCCAACCGCACGCGACGCGTTGGGTACATAGACCACAGGCGCATGGTAATGCTGCTCAATCTTCACCGCGGTATGGGCTTTGGACGTGGTCGCACCGCCAATCAACAGAGGAATATCAAACCCTTGGCGCTCCATCTCTTTCGCCACGTTCACCATCTCATCTAACGATGGGGTGATCAGACCCGACAGACCAATAATGTCGACGTTTTCTTCTCGGGCCACCGACAGGATCTTATCGGTCGGCACCATCACACCGAGATCAATAATCTCAAAGTTATTGCACTGCAGCACCACGCCCACAATGTTTTTGCCAATGTCGTGTACATCGCCTTTGACGGTGGCGAGCAGGATCTTGCCATTGGTCTGCCCTTGCTGCTTTTCTGCATTGATGTAAGGTTCAAGGTAGGCCACCGCTTGCTTCATCACCCGTGCCGACTTCACCACCTGAGGCAGGAACATCTTGCCTTCGCCAAACAAGTCCCCAACCACGTTCATGCCCGCCATCAACGGGCCTTCAATCACTTCTAGAGGTTTACTCGCTGCCACGCGAGCCAGCTCGGTATCTTCAACAATAAATTCTGTAATGCCTTTGACCAATGCATGTTCCAGCCGCTTTTCTACTGGCCAGCTGCGCCACTCCGCGGTTTCCGCGACCTCGCTCTCACCACTATCACGATAGCTGTCGGCGATCTCCAATAAGCGCTCCGTGGCACCATCATCTTTGTTGAGCACCACATCTTCTACTGCCAAGCGCAGCGATTCAGGCAAATCATCATAGATGGCTAACTGGCCCGCATTGACGATCCCCATGTCCATGCCATTTTTGATGCAGTGATACAAGAACACCGCATGAATAGCCTCACGGACGGGGTTGTTGCCTCGAAACGAAAACGACACATTTGAGACCCCGCCCGAGATCATGGCATGCGGCAGGGTTTGTTTGATCTCGGCCACGGCGTTGATGAAATCGACCGCGTAGTTATTGTGCTCATCAATACCGGTGGCAACCGCAAAGATATTGGGATCGAAGATAATGTCTTCTGGTGGAAAGCCGACTTGCTCGACCAGAAGATGATAGGCCCGCGTACAGATTTCCACTTTTCGTGCCTGAGTATCGGCCTGGCCCCGCTCATCAAACGCCATCACAATCACCGCTGCACCATAGCGGCGGATCAAACGTGCTTGGTGAAGAAAGGCTTCTTCTCCTTCTTTGAGAGAAATAGAATTGACGATGCCTTTCCCTTGAATGCACTTGAGGCCAGCTTCAATCACCTCCCATTTAGAGGAGTCAATCATCACAGGTACACGGGCAATATCTGGCTCGGCCGCGCAAAGATTGAGAAATCGCACCATGGCCTTTTCGGCATCCAACATACCCTCATCCATATTGATATCGATGATTTGGGCGCCGTTTTCCACTTGCTGCAATGCCACTTCAAGCGCTTCGTCGTATTGCTCTTCAACGATTAAGCGTTTAAAGCGTGCTGAGCCGGTCACATTGGTGCGCTCTCCCACATTTACAAACAAACTATCGGCATCAATGGTCAGAGGCTCGAGTCCAGATAAGCGACAGGCGACTGGATGAGCCGGCAAGGGGCGAGGAGGATGCGTCGCAACGACATCACTGATCGCTTGAATATGTTCAGGCGTGGTACCACAACAACCACCGACCAAGTTGATAAAGCCTGACGCCGCCCACTCATCAATGTGTGTCGCCATCTGTTCAGGAGAGAGGTCATACTCACCAAACGCGTTGGGCAACCCCGCGTTAGGGTGGACAGAGACAAAGCCCTCACAAATGTCGCTCAGCTCTTTGACATACTGGCGCAATTCCGCCGGTCCCAGCGCACAGTTTAAGCCAAAAGACAGTGGCTCAACATGACGCAAGGAGTGATAGAAAGCGGCGGTCGTTTGTCCGGATAAGGTGCGCCCAGATGCATCAGTGATGGTACCGGAGATCATAATGGGTAGGCGCAGGCCACGAGCATCAAAGACCTTCTCCACCGCAAAGGCGCACGCCTTGGCGTTCAAGGTATCAAAGATGGTCTCCAACATGATGATATCAACACCGCCATCAATGAGCGCTTCGGTGGACTCGGCATACACGTCGACTAACTGATCAAAACTGACATTGCGAAAGCCCGGGTCATTCACATCCGGTGAGATTGAGCACGTTCGGTTGGTCGGCCCTAACACACCCGCGACAAAGCGGGGTTTATTTGGCGTTTTCGCCGTCCACGCATCAGCAACCTCACGCGCTAGCCGAGCGGCCGCGACGTTGATTTCCGCACTCAGCGCTTGCATGTCGTAATCGGCCATCGCGATTTGGGTGGCGTTAAAGGTATTGGTTTCAATAATGTCCGCGCCCGCAGCCAGATAATCACTGTGTAGCGCAGCGATTTTATCGGGTTGAGTCAGCACCAAAAGGTCATTGTTACCTTTTACATCACAGTGCCAATCTTTAAAACGCGCGCCACGATAATCGGCCTCATTGAGCCCTAGCCCCTGAATCATGGTGCCCATACCACCATCGATTACCAAAATACGTTCGCGCAGTTGTTGTGTCAGTTGGTCCATACTCATTACGCTTATCATCTTCCTCAATGCGATAATTTCATCCTACCACAGCGAAAATGGAAATCTAGACGTCTATTTAAATGAATTAATATTGATCTATTTCAAATCTGCTGTTCGTTTTGGAAGCGATTTCTATTAATATTTTGTAACTCTTTTTTCCACTCCCTAGCCGTATCAGGAATGATGTATGTCAACCTACGCTATCCTCAGCTTTATGGCCGCTGCCGCCATTATCATCGCGTTTATTAACAGTAAAATTAGCCGCGTCCAAACCACCATCGCAATCACGGCAGGTGCACTTTTACTGTCTTTAGGGATAGTGATTGCCGGTCAGTATCAAGCCCTGCCTCTAAAGGCGATTGCCGCGCAAACTTTAGGGGATATTCATTTTGAGGAGTTTCTCCTTGAGGGCGTGCTTGGCTTTCTACTTTTTGCTGGAGGGCTGGGCGTCAAACTGCCTTCGTTTTCAGACCAAAAATGGGAAATCACCACCCTAGCACTCGGTGCGACGCTGCTCTCCGTGTTTTTAGTGGGATCCGGTGTGTGGGGCGTGTTCCAACTGATTGGGGTACAATTTGATTATATTTACTGCTTACTTTTCGGCGCCCTTATCTCACCCACGGACCCCATTGCCGTGCTTGCGATTGTCAAAAAATTACATGCCCCCATGCGTATTACCACCCAAATCGAAGGCGAGTCGTTGTTTAACGATGGTTTTGGCTTGGTGGTGTTTGTGACTATTTTCACCCTCGCATTCGGACATCAAAACCCAACCTTGGCGGGTACCCTGTCGCTGTTTGCGCAAGAAGCGATTGGCGGCATATGTTACGGCCTAGTTTTAGGCTATGCCTTTCACCGTTTGATTTGTGCCACTAACGATCACTCCATGGAGCTGTTGCTCACTTTAGCCATTCCCAGTGCTGGCTATGTGCTCGCCGATATGCTGCATGTTTCCGGTCCACTGGCAATGGTCGTCTCCGGGATCATGATCGGTAACTGGACCCGCTTTATTGGCTTTTCCAAAGAAAGTGAAGATCACCTCGACCATTTCTGGGAACTGGTCGATGAATTTCTTAACAGCTTACTGTTCTTGCTCATCGGCTTGAGCTTGTTGCAAATCACCTTTCATGAAGAGGACTGGATTGTAATGGGTTGTGTAGTGCCTTTAGTGCTAGCGGCTCGCTATTTGAGTGTCAAAGCCTGCTATCTCGGTTTCCGATGCTTTCGCGAATATAACCCGTGGGCTGTGCGCATTCTCACATGGGGAGGATTGCGTGGAGGCCTCGCCTTGGCCATGGCCATGGCGGTACCAGCTGGCATTATTGTGGTCCCAGAAAAACAAATCGATGTCAGAGAGCTGATTTTGGTGATGACTTACGCGGTGGTGGTGTTTTCTATTTTGGTACAAGGCTCAACCATGACCGGCATGGTTGATAAAGCAAACGCAGCTCAAGACGAGATGGACAAGCGCCTTCAATGAACTCCGCGCCTTTGTCTATCATAAAGGCGCCAGGTGGCGCCTTTTTTATTCATCAAGCGTAAAGTTAGACGCTGAAAATGTATCCAAATCGAAGGGGGTTTGCTGATAGACACAATAGTTCAGCCAATTCGCAAACAGCAGATGCCCGTGACTGCGCCAGCTCACATACGGTGGCTGAGAAGGATCGTCATCCGGGTAATAGTTAATGGGGATCACCGGCTCCATCCCCTCCTCTAAATCGCGGTGATACTCGTCATTCAAAGTATGCGCATCATACTCAGGGTGCCCAGTGACAAACACATTGCGTTTATCTTTCGTCGCGGCCAGATACGTCCCCGCCTCATTGGACGTGGCTAAGATATCGAGATCGGTATGTTCATTCAGATAATGAGGAGAAAAGTCTGCATAACGTGAATGAGGCGCTAAGAAACTATCATCAAAACCGCGTAATAGTGGATGCTTAGATAACTCGCTATTTATCTGATGGCGATAAACACCTGATAGCTTTTCTTTGCGAGTTTTCTTAGGCAAATCGTAAAGTAGCTTTAAGCCCGCTTGCGCTGCCCAACAAATATAGAGTGTGGAGGTGACATGTTGGTGTGCCCAATTCATCACATCCTGTAAATGCTCCCAGTAAATCACGTCCTCAAACTGCACTAATCCGAGTGGCGCGCCTGTGACAATCAAACCATCGAAGTTACGCCCCCGCACGGCCTCAAATTGGCGATAGAAGGTATCAAGATGCTCGGTCGGCGTGTTCTTGCTTGGTCGGTTATCTATCCGTAAAAGCTCAACATCCACTTGCAAAGGGCTGTTAGAGAGCAAACGCATAAATTGCGTTTCGGTCTCGATTTTCTTTGGCATCAGGTTTAGAAGCAGGACTTTCAGCGGACGGATGTTTTGACTTACCGCGCGCGTTTCTGTCATCACAAAGATATTTTCACGCCGCAGAATATTGGTCGCGGGAAGTTGGTCCGGAATTTTAATCGGCATCACTGCCTCCTAGAGATGTTTAGACGTCCAGATATCTAATAACATAACGCAGCCGATTATAGAGCTCAAGCAATAATCAAGTGGGAAAGGGTAATACTCTATTTAGAATAGAAAGGAATCGGTATGGAAGGACAATACGTAGAAACGAAAAAGCCCCCCGCAAATGCGGAGGGCTTATGAATAACTCTTGGCAGTGACCTACTCTCACATGGGGAGACCCCACACTACCATCGGCGCAGCAACGTTTCACTTCTGAGTTCGGCATGGATTCAGGTGGTGCCGTTACGCTATGGCCGCCAAGAAAATACTGGTGCTGATAGGCAGATTTGAACTGCCGACCTCACCCTTACCAAGGGTGCGCTCTACCAACTGAGCTATATCAGCGAAAACGCTTTACCAAAGTCTTACTTTTTATCTGCTTTGATAATTAAATCACTTCTCATCAAAGTCTTACAGACATCCGCTTTGATGCTTAAATTTTTGCTAACTAAAGCCCAACATTAAGCTCTAATTAGATTATCTTGTTTGATGCGATGAGGATGTTGAATCGAGACGCGCAGTGTATGCCAATACATGAGCATCGCAGATATCAAAAGCATCGAGCTATCAACAAGATAAGCAATGAAAGCCTGGCGATGTCCTACTCTCACATGGGGAGACCCCACACTACCATCGGCGCTGCTTCGTTTCACTACTGAGTTCGGCATGGAGTCAGGTGGGTCCAAAGCGCTATGGTCGCCAAGCAAAATTTTGTTTTGTCTTCACTTTTTTAAAAAGTGAAAACCATCAATCTAGAAAGCTGTTCGTTCTCGCCACAATCAACTGGCTTTATTTYAAGTCCAACCCAAAACCTCTTGGGTGTTGTATGGTTAAGCCTCACGGGCAATTAGTACAGGTTAGCTCAACGCCTCACAGCGCTTACACACCCTGCCTATCAACGTCGTAGTCTACGACAACCCTTTAGAGAGCTCGAAGCTCTAGGGATGACTCATCTCGGGGCCAGCTTCGCGCTTAGATGCTTTCAGCGCTTATCTGTGCCGAACTTAGCTACCGGGCAATGCGTCTGGCGACACAACCCGAACACCAGCGGTTCGTCCACTCCGGTCCTCTCGTACTAGGAGCAGCTCCCCTCAATCATCCAACGCCC
>NZ_MUFM01000046.1:0-18270 GCF_001996125.1 Salinivibrio sp. PR932
CTGCAGACGACAACTAACTTTGGTAAACCATTCGCCACTCACGCTGCAGACGACAACTAACTTTGGTAAACCATTCGCCACTCACGCTCTCCGGTATGTGGATCCGTTTGCTCTCTATCAACCACAAAACCGTGACGCAGATAAAAAGCGTAACTGGCCGTGTTTTTCTGATACACAGTGAGGTCGATAGTAGGCTTTTGCAGTTTGGCATGATCGAGCAATTGACTGCCCACACTGGCGCCCTGATGGGCAGGATCGACAAAAATCGCCGCCAGCGTATTACCATGCAATGCATAAAAGCCAAGGATGACCTCTTGATAGGTGCCTACCCATACCTCAGCCATCGGTAAGTAAGACGCACGCATGGCATCACGTTGCTGATGCCAGAACGCCTCATCAATGAAGTCATGCGCCTGCAGTGAGGCATTTAACCAGATATCTAGAACCGACTCCGTATCGTCCGGTCGCATACGTCGAATGGTTAATCGGTTGGGCGCCGTCATTGGCATACTGTTCCCTTTTTATTGCTCGGAGAGTAACGCATGCTGCACCACCAAGTTTCGCACACCGTGTGCATGATGCTCTTCAAATACGTTCGCCTGACACCAGCGCTGAATACTCGCAATGTTAACCTTTTTGACCTTCGGGCGGACCCGCCAGGTTACTTGGTAAGGCGATCCTTTCTCGTTGTAGGCCGGGCCGGTCGTTGAGCCGAGATAGCTTACCGCCTGACCGCTATCTTCGGGCAGGTGAATCGCTTGATAGCGCCCTTTGCGCTGACCAACCGCCGTCAGGCGCGTGAAATCAGCAGCACTGTCATCATTCACCGCCACGAGCACTTGTGCCTCAACCCGCAACTGCGGATTCACCGTTGCATCACTCAAGCACGCGCCCAGCGTCGGACCCGGCGCGACAGACGCCGTGCTATACACATAGTGAAGTTCCAAGGTGTCGCCAACCTGCACATTTTGATGCTCACTGGCACACACAGGCTGGTGATATTCTTCGCGCTCAGCATCGGTTAACTGTCCCGTATAGAGGTAACCCGACTGATAACCCTGTCCGTCTCCGATCCCAGCATATCGAGTAAATTCGCCACCTTTGTGTTCTGCATTTTTATGAAAATGAATATTACATAGATTCATTTGCGCTGCGGCAGGTGCGTACTGAAAACGTTGTGGATTAGTACCTGAGATTTGATCGATATCGCGAGGTGACTGAGGGCCAAAGCCCTTACCTAACGTCGCTTGACTAAGGGCTTGATGCTGGTTAGCGAGCAATGCTTCATCAGAGCTCGCAGTCGCGAAAACGGAGGGGGTAAGCAGCAAGCTAAGAGAAGCCGCTAATAATGAACGTGATGTCTTCATGATTCCTTTCTATCTGTGAGTCAAAAACTTGCGAGTCTAGTCCTGTTACTCGCAAGTATATTGATCTCAGCCGTAGCCCGTTGATAAACCACACAACGCGACCCGTTTTTTGGAATCTTTATCACTATTTACTCACGACAAATCAGTCAGTTGCTTGTCGGAATGAGAATTTAACCCGCTCAGTGCCCGGCTTAGTCCGCAAGCTTTTTAGTCATAAAGTGCAAAGAATGGTTGAGGGGGTAATCATCTAACGTCATCTGGCATTGATAGCCATGCTTTTCATAAAAAGGTTTGGCTTGAAAACTAAAGGTATCGACAAAGGCCATCTTACAACCTACCTCTTTGCCGTACTCTTCCAAATTGCTCAATAGATGACTACCAACATGGCGTTGACGAAAGGCGTCATCCACCCAAAGGTATTTAATCAACAGCCATTGCCCCCAGGTGTTGGCTATAATTCCACCTACTCGCTCATCATGATCATTAAAGGCATAACCAGCTAACGACCCTTCTGGGATCCCGGCAAGAAACGGGTGATTACTTTGCTTTAACCCTTGGCGAATGGCGGTAATATCATCATCACTCGGGTTAGCATCCATACGATATTTCATGTGCTTACGTATCCATACTGATTAACACAGAAACGAGTATGCCTTGGGTGGCATGGACAATCTGTGTCCATGCGCACTTTATCGGTTCTTACTCCGCATTGATTGGCTTAGCCGCCACCGAACACTGGGTTGTTACCGTTAGCTTTGGCCAATGGGTTAGCCATTGCTTGTTATCAATTCGCTGCTGGAATACCGACCAAGGGCGAGCTGGATTATGGCTGAGTTTCAGTTCAAACAAAGACTGTACACCGAATGCGGCGATCACTTCACAACGCTGATTCATATCAAGGCGAACCGCAATGGCGGTTTCCTTTTCGGGCCAAAAACGCATCGCATCCAGGGTGCTCGCATACGGCCGATCTTGATGCTTTTCATGCATTCTTGCTTGATTGCGCACCTGCCAAGTCATCTCAGGCATGGTCTTTTGCAACAAGGCTTCAAGGTATTGCTCGCGCTCAATGCTGGTATCAGAGGGATCAAAGTAGATCACATCAATATCATTAAGCGCACTCGGCGGGTACTTGTGGCATGCATCCCAGACCAAGTTACGAACAAACCCGGCGGCGATATAGCACTGGGGTAAATTGAGGGACTGAACACATCGTAGCGCACGCATCCTCACAGGATCTGCCTCAATCAAATCAATTAAGGCGCGACGATATGTCTTCTGGCATAAAAAGAAATGGTGCTGGTGACGTTTACGGATCCGGCGACGTTTCATGAATTAGTCACCACGACGGACGTGTTCGAATATTTCGCGTGATACATGATAGTTATACTGCCTGGCAATTCTCTGGGCGAAAAACAGCTGTGGTAACTCAAATAGCACTAAGCCAACCAAAATCAACGCAAAATAAGGCTGACTCATCACTAAGCCGATAACGGCGATCACCAATAATGCACATTCTACGACAAACAACCCATACCTTCGCAAGTAAAGATGATGAAAGCCACCAAGGAATGCCCAATTCAGTGCCGCATAGGTATCGGGATCTTTGAGCTGTCTGGCTTGCTCGGCAAAATAGCGTTTTTTCTGGCTTTGGGTCAAGCCATTCACCTGCTTCCTCAGTGCTTCTTCTTGCGCCTCCAGCGCTTCGATCGGTTGGGTACAACGCATTAAGGCACCTCGTCGTGAATTTTTTCAATCGCATTGGGATTATTACAGCGGCGAATGCGCGCCAATCCGAGTTGCCAGCCTCGGAGTGCGCCGTATCTTTCGATCGCTTGGCGCGTGTACTCCGAGCAGCTCGGCTCGAAATTACACTCAATATTGAACAGTTTCTTTGATCCACCTTTAGCTTGGTAACGATGGATCAACGTAAGCGACAAATACTTGAGCATTAGCGACCTAGGGTGACAATCACTGCCTCACGCTGCCAAAACAGCATGTATCTTTTCTTTTCAATGACTTGAAAAACAACCTGCCAGCCATCTTGCGCGTATTGATTGAGTTCGGCTTCGAGGCGTTGCAACGGCAAGCCACTTGAGCCCAGCAATAAGGTGCCGCAACCACCTTCAACAATATGAACAACTTTGTACTCGGTAAACTGACTCATTTTTTCTCCTGACAGTTAAATGGATAAAACGGAATGTCCGACTGGTGATTCCACGACTCACTCTTCCATTGAAGGATTGAGTTTGGCGGTGAGGACATGATCTTGCCAGCGGCCATTGATCTTGAGGTAACGGCGAGCATAGCCTTCGCGCTCAAACCCTAGCTTGGTAAGTAGCCGCTCACTGCGCGTGTTGTCCGGAATATAGTTGGCCATCACACGGTGCAACCCAACCTGATCAAATACAAAACGGATGCCTGCTTGGATGGCTTCGTGCATGTAGCCCTGCCCTTGATAATGCTTGTCAGCGGCATAACCTAACATGCACGCTTTAAAGGCGCCGTGAATGACATTGGTAAAATTGCACACCCCTATCACATCGTCCCGTTCATGATGCAAAATCACAAACTTGAAGGCTTGCTGCTGTTGAAACAAATCGTTCGCTTCTTGCAGCGCGCTATGCCAATAGTCTTCGCGATAAAATGCGGCAGGACGTATGGGCTCCCATGGGGAAAGGTGAGCACGATTTCGTTGATAAAACTGCGCCATCATGTCGGCTTTTTCTGGGGGAAGTAAAACTAATCTCGTCCTTGGGGTGCTTAGCACTTTGGCCTCCTTACATCGATTGGCGCGACGGACAGTACTAAATTCTAAAAAAATGCCGCCTTGGTGGCGGCATCAGAGATTACCAGATATTCACCCGCTGATCTTCGGGTAAATACATGCCATCACCTTCTTTAATATCAAAGGCTTCATAGAACGCAGGGACATTGCGCGGCGCACCAAGCACGCGATATTGCGGTGGCGCATGCGGACCCAGCGACACACGCTCACGCAGGGCATCTTCACGCATCTTCATTTTCCAAATCTGCCCCCAGCTGAGGAAGAATCGCTGCTCGCCGGTATACCCGTCAATCACTGGAGACGGTTCTCCGTGCAACGATTTTTGATAGGCGCGGAAGGCGGTGGTCAAGCCGACTAAATCACCAATGTTCTCACCCAAAGACACTTTGCCGTCAATGAACAAGCCCGGCAATGGCTCAAACTGGCTAAATTGCTCAGCCAGCTTTTGGGTGCGTGCATCAAAGCGCGCCCGATCCTCATCCGTCCACCAGTTTGATAGATTACCATCGCCATCATAACGCGAACCCTGATCATCAAAACCGTGTCCCATTTCATGACCAATCACCGCGCCAATACCGCCATAGTTCACAGCATCATCCGCATTCATATCAAAAAATGGTGGTTGTAAGATCCCGGCGGGGAACACAATCTCATTGGCAGTTGGGCTGTAATAAGCGTTGACCGTTTGCGGGGTCATGCCCCACT
This sequence comes from Salinivibrio sp. PR932, assembly GCF_001996125.1. Taxonomy (NCBI): domain Bacteria; kingdom Pseudomonadati; phylum Pseudomonadota; class Gammaproteobacteria; order Vibrionales; family Vibrionaceae; genus Salinivibrio; species Salinivibrio sp. PR932. The sequence continues at coordinate 4,861 of NZ_MUFM01000046.1, forward strand.
CTTTGCGATCAACCGGCGCACCAATCCGCGACAGCATATCTTGATAGCCCCAGCGTGCGGCACGTTTGCTGTTACCAATCAAGTCATCAGCGTTGATAGTCAGCGCGCTGTAATCTTCCCATTGCTCTGGATAGCCGATTTTGGGCGTGAATTTACTCAGCTTATCCAATGCTTTCGCTTTGGTTTCATCGCTCATCCACGCCAATGATTCAATCGAGTCTTTAAACGCGGCACGCAGGTTATCAATCATGGTTTCCATACGCGCTTTGGCTTGCGGAGGGAAGTAGCGGGCGACATACTCTTGGCCAAGCGCTTCACCCAATACCCCTTCAGTGGCTTGCACGCCTCGCTTCCAGCGGTCACGCTGCTCAGGAATACCGTTGAGGGTTTTGGAATAGAACGCGAATTGACGTTCAACCAGCTCATGGTTAAGGCGCGGTGCAAAGGCATTAAGGGTACGAATGGTGAGATAATCTTGCCACGCTTGCAGGCTGGTTTGCTCAAACACCTGCCCGAGCGCCTCAAAATAAGATGGCATGCGCACCACAACCTCACCGGCTTTATCGATACCCGCGCGTTTGGCAAAGCGGGCATAATCAAACCCGCCCATCAACTGATTGATCGCTTCAATTGGCATTTTGTTATAGGTTGCTTGCGCGTCACGGCGTTTAGCGCGTGTCCAGTGGTGTTCAGCCAGCGTTTTTTCCAGCTGATAAATTCGATCCGCGCGTTGTTTGGCCTGATCGTAGCCCGCTAAGCGCAGCATATCTTGGAGATAGCGTTTGTAAGCGGTGCGGATACGCTCAGCGTCCTCGGTGTCGCGGAAATAATAGTCTCTATCCGGCAAGCCCAACCCGCTTTGGCTCAGATACAGAGCGTTATAGTCAGGGTTTTTCGCATCGGCCCACGCATAAAAACTAAACGGGATCCCAACGCCAATTTGTCGCAAATCGGCCATCGCATAAATCAACGCAGGCTTCGAGGAAATAGCGGCAATACGATCGAGCTCAGGTTTGATTGGCGTGACCCCCAAGGCATCAATTTTATCTTGGTCCATATAGCTAAGATAAAAATCACGCAGCTTTTGCTCGTTGGAGCCTGGCTTGAGATCATCACGCGCCACCAGCTCATCAATGATGCCTTTCAGACGCTTTTCATTCTCTTCAGCCAAGATACGGAACGCACCATAGCTGGACATATCACTGGGGATTTGGGTTTGGTCGTACCACGTGCCGTTCACGTAACGGAACAAGTCATCTTGTGGACGAACCGAACGATCAAAATCTTGCAGATGGAGCCCAGACGCTCGCTGCACCTGAACCTGTGCAGCGTCAGCCGCCTGCACCGTAGTTGATGAAACGCTGAGCCCCATGCCGAGTACAACACTCAGTGCGACACGCGTCAGTAACAGACGTTTTTTCGGTGTTTTTATCATTTTCCTTTCCTATATGACTCAGTCACTTTCCTTGTTCACTATCGTGGTGGTGTCCTCACGTCTAAATCGCGATAGAGCACCAAACAATGGTAATCTCGTCCTTCATCTTGCTCGGGTTCAAAATGGGAAATACGACAAAACCCTTGCTGATACCAGAATCGAAACGCGCGAATGTTTTCGGCGTAAACATTCACACCCATGCGTCGATAGTCTCCATAAGCTTGCACGGTTTCAATCACGCTCGCAACCGCTTCGCTGCCATAGCCATGTTTTTGATATCTTGGGGAAATAGTGAGCATGGGCAACCAAACACTCTGTGCATCCGGCGCATTGAGCGAGATTTGTAAGTAGCCAATATCTTTACCGTCATGGGTCTGAATGCGACGAAGGTAAAAGGCCTCTTCGACGTCGGGCGCCTTTTTCTCCGCACTATCCGCTATCAATGCTTGATAGGTCGATAACGACCAAGGTTTAAACGTGGGATCTTGATATTGCAGGTGCTGATTTTGCTCAAACAGCGCTTTAACACGCTTTGCATCACTGTACTCAAACGCACTAAAACATAGGCGTTCAGACCGCCATGTTGCTGGAAACATGTTCCTATTCCTTTCAATTCAATCCCATGACTGCCATTAATCATGAGCCGCTAACGCCCGTCGATGACTGACATCAGCGTGACTCATCATACACGTGCCAAAGCGCTTCGCGCACCAAGAGATACGTTTTTGCGCCTCGCGATTCAGCATGTAATAGGCAAAAAAAATTTCTCATATCGATAAAAATATTCAATGAAACAGCGCCTTGAACTTAATACAGCAGGCCCAATCTATAGCCTTGAAGTCGCCATGGAGACGACTTTGATGCCCCATCCCTGATCTCTTGGGCATCATCATCTTGTCTTTTAGTTTGATAGCTTACGTAGGAGACACCGTATATGAAAATTCGTCCTTTGCACGACAAACTCCTTGTTGAACGACAAGTGGTTGATAATAAGACAGAAGGAGGAATTTTACTGACTTCTCAAGCGACCGAAAAATCCAACCGTGGTCGTGTGATCGCTGTCGGCGAAGGGAAGCGCCTCGCCAACGGTGAACGCGCACCAATGGCAGTAAAAGAAGGTGACACCATCATCTTCAACGATGGCTATGGCGTTAAGACAGAGAAAATTGATGGGAACGAGTATCTGATCCTGTCTGAGTCTGACGTGTTAGCGGTTGTTGCGTAATTATTTTCAGCGTATTTAGGAGAATATCATGGCTGCAAAAGAGATTTTATATTCTGATGATGCTCGTCAAAAAATGCTACGCGGTGTCAATATCCTCGCCGACGCAGTAAAAGTGACCTTAGGGCCTAAAGGCCGTCACGTTGTGCTTGATAAGTCTTATGGCGCGCCAACCATCACCAAAGATGGGGTATCGGTTGCCAAAGAGATCACCTTAGAAGACAAATTTGAAAACATGGGCGCCCAAATGGTCAAACAGGTCGCCTCCAAAGCCAACGATGAGGCGGGAGACGGCACCACAACCGCAACCGTACTGGCTCAAGCGTTTATCAACGAAGGCTTGAAAGCGGTTGCATCGGGAATGAACCCCATGGATCTCAAACGCGGTATTGATAAGGTCACTGAGGCTGCCATCGCAAAGCTACGTGAAATGGCGAAACCGTGCAGTGAAAAGCACGCTATTCAACAAGTCGGTAGCATTTCAGCCAACAGCGACAACGACATTGGCGAACTCATTGCGCAAGCCATGGACAAAGTCGGCCGTAATGGCGTCATTACCGTTGAAGAGGGCCAAGGGCTCGCGAATGAATTATCGGTCGTTGAAGGGATGCAATTCGACCGCGGTTATTTGTCACCCTATTTTATTACGCATCAAAACAGTGGCACCGTCGAACTCGACAATCCTTACATCCTGTTAGTCGACAAAAAAATTAGCAATATTCGTGAACTGCTGCCAATCCTCGAGGCGGTAGCAAAATCATCACGCTCACTGCTGGTTATTGCAGAAGATGTCGATGGTGAAGCCCTCGCGACCTTGGTGATCAACAATATGCGCGGCATTGTACGTACCGCCGCCGTCAAAGCGCCCGGATTTGGGGATAATCGCAAAGCCATGATGCATGATATTGCCGCATTAACCGCAGGTACGCTTGTCACCGAGGAGCTGGGCATTGCGCTTGAAGACGTCACGCTAGAACAGTTAGGCAGCGCGAAAAAAGTCACCATCAACAAAGACACCACCACCATTATTGACGGTGCCGCAGAGGAAAGTGCACTCAAAGATCGCATTGCGACTCTCGAAAGACAGCTTGAGGCCACCAGCTCGCAATACGACAAAGAGAAACTTCAGCAACGGATTGCCAAGCTCTCCGGTGGCGTCGCAGTGATTAAAATCGGTGCCGCGACCGAAGTCGAAATGAAAGAGAAAAAGGATCGCGTGGATGATGCTCTGCATGCTACCCGTGCTGCGGTTGAAGAAGGGATCGTGGCCGGCGGCGGTGTCGCATTGATTCAAATTGCACATGCGCTGCGTGATCTGACAGGTGACAACGACGATCAAAACGTGGGGATCCGGCTTGCCTTACGCGCCCTTGAAGAGCCTCTGCGTCAAATTGCGATAAACGCAGGTCACGAAGGGTCAGTGGTTGCAAACGCGGTCAAAGCAGGCAGCGACCAGTATGGCTACAACGCCGCAACCGGTGAATATGGCAATATGATTGACATGGGCATTTTGGACCCAGCGAAAGTCACGCGCTCGGCGCTCCAATTTGCAGCGTCCGTTGCCGGCCTCATGATCACCACCGAAACGATGGTGACCGACGCCAAGCACGCTGACTAATTTACGCGAACATCATTAACGACAAACACGACAGCGGGCTCGTTAGGGCCCGCTTACTGGATTATTGAGGCATGCAGTATGATGGGTTTACCCGCCTATTCTTTTTCAGTATCCGAAACCGCTACCACTCAAGCAATCGCGTCAAGTTGGCCCGCAGCGATGTCATTTCCGCGCCTTAGCCAACGGCGAGAGTTCTTCCCGGCTAATACTTTATCGGTCGCGCTAATAATCACGTTGTTAGCTGCCAGCATTGTGATGCGACAAAGCAAGCGTTATCACCTGGTTCACTAAACCGTCGTTCTCATTGCCCGTTGGCAGACACCGGCACACGCGATCCACAAGCAATAGCTAACGCATCATAAAAACCAGTGCGTCACAAAAATGGCTGACGGTATAGGCAGTTAAGGCTAAACTCGCTACGCTATTAAAGCTCAGGGGCAAGGCTCGGTTGGGCATTGGATTGCCGCCATCGATGCCCATCACTATCGCCAACAGGCAAGAGGAAACAAACGTGAATTGGATGAAAACTTTGTCGCATCACCGTCAACGCATGAATACAGTCATGTTAGTACTGGTGACCACCCTTCTGTTTCTTCCGTTGGCCCATGCCGACCAAGCACCGGCGCCCACCGAACCAAATGTCACATCGAGCGACACCACCTCATTAGCGCATCAAATAGCGCGCACCAAACAATATATTCAGACCCTTGTAGAAAGCCTTGAACAGGCAAAAGGCGATGACAAAGATGCAATCCAATTGCAGCTATTTACCAAAAATGAAGAGCTGCGAGAGCTGCTCGCCGACGCCATCAATCAGCAAAGCTTAGATAACCCGCAGTTGATTCAACTGGTCACGGCGCAGCGGCGGTATACCCAAGATGCGTATCAATACATCACAACCCGTCTCAATAGCCTCAATGAGCAAATCACTCAAGCCAGCCAAGAACAACGCCTACCATTGATTAATGAGTATGCAGAACTGCAACATTATTTAAGCACCACCTTTGAAGCCAGCTGGGAAAACATACGCTGGCTTGAGCAGCTCGAGCAGCCCGCACGTGAAGCGCGAAACACCTTAGAGCAACGTCTTAACCAGCGTTTACGACTTCTTTCGGCATCTATCGACTATCTGCGTCAGCAATACACGGCGCAAGAAAAGCAAATTAAATCGAGTCCTGATTCCGAAAAATCCGCGTTACAGCTGACGCAGTTGAACACCCAACAACGCCTCACGATCGCCACTGATGGCTTAAAGCGCACCTATCAGCTCGCCGATCAGTTGGGGATCGAAACCTCAGAATATAAACGCCAGCTATTTGGCGTTACTGGCAACATCACTCAAGATATTCTGGATGTGGATGTCGCGTATTCGATTCTCTCCCATTGGTCCGAAAATGCCCTGAACTGGGCAGAAGACAATGCACCACAGTTGGTTTTCCAGCTCATCATTTTTGTGCTGATTTTGTTGGTGGCAAAACTGCTCGCGAGACTCACGCGCTCCGTTGTGAAATCCGCGGTCGCCAATAAAAACTTTAAGTTTTCGCAGTTGATGCAAGACTTTTTCGTCTCGATGTCTGGAAAAGCTGTGTGGGTAATTGGGATCTTGATCGGTCTCTCCCAGATCGGGGTCAATCTTACTCCGGTACTCACTGGCTTTGGTATCGCTGGGGTCATTATCGGTTTTGCGCTGCAAGATACACTATCAAACTTTGCTGCAGGGATGATGCTACTGATCTACCGCCCTTTCGATGTAGGTGATTTTGTCTACGCCGGTGGCGTGGATGGCAAAGTAGGCAATATGAGCTTGGTGAATACCACGATTCGCACGTTTGACAATCAAATTATCATTGTGCCGAACAGCAAAATTTGGGGCGATGTGATTAAAAACGTCACTCGAGAGCGGATTCGGCGGGTGGATATGGTGTTTGGTATCGGCTATAAAGATGACCTACTTAAAGCAGAAGCCGTGCTCACCGAGATTGTCCAGTCACATCCTGCGGTACTTCGTACACCGGAGCCCATGATCAAAGTACATGTTCTGAATACCTCCTCGGTAGATTTTATTGTCCGACCATGGGTGAAAACCGATGATTATTGGGACGTCTACTGGGATGTCACCAAAACAGTCAAATTGCGCTTTGATGAAGAAGGCATCTCGATTCCATTCCCGCAACAAGACGTCCATCTGAATTGGGTCTCGACAGCGCCAGAGGCTCGCTCAAATCACTAGCATGGCGCCGCAAATGGTTTACCTGTCGGTTTGCACTCAACGCTGCCAGTGGTAATCCATTTGCTTTGCTACGCGCAAGGCTAAATCTTCGCTGTGCAGATCAGCCACCAGCTGCAAACTCATATCAATGCCTGCAGATATGCCCGCGGAGGTGAGATATTTTCCATCCCTCACCCAGCGCTTACCTGATACCACGCTTAATGGCGGATAAGCACGGCTGAGGTCGTCCATATCTTCCCAATGCGTGATCACATTTCGACCATCGAGTAATCCGGCCTCTGCGAGTATGAACGCCCCCGTACAGACAGAGGCCGTGCATTGAGTGATCGCATCTTGTTGCTTCACCCAATCGATCACCGACGGGTTAGTGACTTGCTCATGGTGAACGCCGCCGACAACCAGCAGTACATCCAGCGTGGGATGGTTGGCAAGATGATAATCCGGCACGACACGCAAGCCGCCGCGCGCGAGCACAGGTGTGTCTTGTTCAGCAATCAGTCCAACCTGCCAACTGTCCGCGCCCAAACGTTTTGCGGTGCTAAATACTTCAAAAGGTCCGGCAAAATCGAGCACCTCTGCGTGCTCATACACATAAATACCAATATTCATCGTTTGTCCTTACATCCATGTAAGTGTTGGTTTAATGATGAGGAATAAACTTATCAAAACGGCTCTCCATACAGGCACTGATATCGGTGGTGATAAACTCGCCCTGATAATACAAACTAAAAATGGTGGCCGGTGAAGGACATGCTTGTGCTTGGCTCAATGTCTCTAAATGATGCACTTCAAGCGGGATGCCACGCTGCGCACAGCTCTGCTGTAGCGAATTCAGCACATGGTATTCCGCATAAGGACAACGATGGGAGTAATACGCCACACACCCTTCGGTTGATACATTGGCAGTATGAACGGATTCTCTAAATTGCGGTATTTCAGCTGCATCATTCAGCGGATAATACAACAGCACAAAGCCATTAGGGGCCTCATCCGCCACGTTGAAGCCTTGGCCTTTTAACCATTTTGTATCGCTCATAAAGTGGTATTTCTTTTTACCAACCACGGCGACTAGGCCTTGCTTATTTTGCTGTTTAGCCGCTTCAATGGCGTCAGCTAACAGTTGCTTGCCGTGTCCATGCCCTTTGTATTTCCCAGAGACCCAAAAGCAACCCAATGCCAGATAACCATCCGCTTGTATGGGCTGCCAAGCTGTCTCTGCTGGGCCATATTCGATAAAGACTTTGGCGCGTTCATCTAAACGGCGAAAACGGTATCCGTGCTGATGCTCCTGCTTTAGCCACTGCTTTTTCGCCTGATAGCTGGCTTGACACTTTTTATCCGAGAACGCACAGCAGATATGCGCATCATCCAAGGTTTCTGGGGTTAAGGTTAGGTAGGCCATATTCACCTCCACACAGGTGTATTGATGGTATACCTTTAACCTACCTTAACCTCATGGATGATGAGTCAGCGTGAGTCACAAAGCCATCAATCTTATGACGACGTGGCTGCGAGGCGTGTTTTCTCCCGCACCGATAATAAAAGCATACCGATACTGGCACACATCGCCATCGCAATAACAAGCGACCAAGTCACCGAATAGCCGAACGTATCGATGACATAGCCAATCAATACAAAGCTTGGCATCAGCAATAAGCTACGCAACGTGATCAGTACTCCTTGAATACGACCGCGATGACTCGCCGGTGAGTTGTTGGCAAGATACACACCCTCTTTGGTGAGGACCAACACCTCGCCAGCGGAAAGAAAAAACCACGCTAAAAAGTGAACGGGAATCGTAGGTGCCAACATCACAAGACCATACCCCAGCACAAATAAAAGTCCTGCATAGGCCAACGCCATCGTCTCAGTATGTCCAGATGTCGCGCGAAGCAATAGCGGCGTGATGATCACCACCAATATGCACGCATACGTCATCAACTGACCAAAACGCACGGGCCCTTCTTGGCCAAATAAATGACTCAAATAAAGCGGGCTAGCCATTGTCATTTGGTTCAGCGCAAACCAAAGCATGCCACAAAACAAAGTGAACACAATGAGGTAAGGACGTGATTTAAGCACCGACCACACATTGCCTTCTACCGCACGCTCAAGGTCAGAGTCAGACTCGGGGACGGCTTGCTCGGTCACATTGACCAAAAAGGCAACCACAAGGATACCCACCAAGACAGCAAGCCCGTTACCAAAGAAAATCCACTCAGTGTGCTGCCAAAACAAATAGCCCGCTAAGATGGGACCAATCGCTGAACCCAAGTTATAGGCAAGATAGCTAAGCGACATCACCGCATCACGATTACCTGCATGAGATAAATCTGCCACCAATGCATTACTGGCAGGCAACGCTACACCGATAAAGAAGTATGCCGCGAACAAAAACGCCGGCACCATCACTGGGGCATCGGGTGCAAACCCGCACACCAGCAGTAGGATAGCGCCGACACATTCTCCCGCCACCATAGTGTTTTTATGGCCTACCCAGTCAGAAAGTTTGCCACCAATAAAACTCCCCAGCAGGTACAAGCCAGTAATACTCATCGCCAATGAACCCGCCAGCGACGCGGAGTAGCCGAGCTTATCGGTAAACAACAACACGAGGAAAGGAATAATAAAGTTGCCCATCCCGAGGATCATGCGGGCCAGTGCAACGTAGTAAATATTGCGGTGTAATCCTTTATACATCGCCACCGCAGAAAGAATCTTGTTGATTGTCGTAATCGTTAAACGTCCGTGTTAAAAAATCAGCACATAATGTACATGATTGATAAATTTATAAAAACTCGTCATTCACTAACGACCAATGGTGCGGCATGAGCTCGCGCACAGTTTTAAAAACTAGCTGGTTATCTGGCGTAGAAATCGCAGCTTTTACATCGCCGCCCCAATGCACTAAGCGTTCTTGGCAAACGCCACAAGGGCTAAGTATCAAAACTTGGCTATGTTCGTCCTCACGACAAAGACATAAAGAATGTGTAACGACTTCATCGCGTTTGTGTGCTTCTAAATAGGCACCGACTTCCATACACAGCGATAGTGCATCATTTTTCACATCTGGCGCCACACTAGTTACAATGTCACCAGACGCTAGCCTGACGGCAGCAGCGCCTCCCCACCCCGTAGGATAACGCGTTTGCAGTAACGTCAACGCCGCATCATAAAGTGACTGTTCTATCTCTTGCATAAAAATCCTTTTTTTAACCTCTCCGCTTTGCTTGATATACACGCATTCATGCGACTGCAATAAGGTCCATTTATGCACGATTATCGTGCCCAAAAGAGGCAAATACGTGGCTTGCGCTTTTCTGTTTTTCGAAAAAATAAAGTCTTTAATATGGTGGCTACGTTTCGGCCTTTCCAGAGACACATCGATGGATGATAACGCTCGGCAACTGCTTAACCACCTATGCCACGGGTATGACCAATTAGCTCAACGTCACCAGACGCGCGCTTTTCCAGAGCTCTCCACCGCGATCAAGCACCCACTCGGCTATTGTCTGGTTCACTGTCCGATCGGTAGTCAGCGATTATCGATTGTTTCGCTACAATTTGCCCCCAGCGTTCGCGGCCAAGGGGTACTGACGGCGTTTATCGATTATATTCAAGCGCATCCGCATCACTACCGCGGCATTGAAGTTGCCACCATTCAAAATCAAAGCTTAGCGAAACGGCTACTGACATTGGGTTGGCGATATAAGTCTGCCCTAACAAAACTATTTCGCGCCAACACACCCACCTTGGTGCATGATTTCTAATCAAAATACGGAAGTTTTCGCTAAGATGGGTTCCTATTATTGCCGGCGTTTGCCAACCCTGAATGGCTTGTCCAGCGCCTTTATCAAAGACTGTTGTCATCGACGCCGAGCTCAGCGCGTTTCGCTTTGCTCAAGCCCTGACAAACAAGCTGATACGATTGCGCCACATAGTACTTTAAGTCTTCATCAAGCTCCCCGGTAGTGAGGGTTTGTTGAATCCATTTCATACCCCGGTTAGCAAAGTACGGCGCCGGTACGTAACCTTCAAGATCGCACAAAAAAGCATAATTCATTGGCGAGGTTTTAAAGGTAAACGCCGGTTGACCGCTTTTACTGCGAGTGCCAATGGCGAAGACTTTCCCACCCACTTTCCAGACGTCTGAGTTGCCCCACTGCACCACATGTGTCGCAGCCGTAAACGCGCGGCAGTATTGATTAAATGTAGAGTGATCCATGCGGCTCTCCTTTTGACACCTTAACAACAAAGTAGAAAACGGTGTTGCTTCTGTCAGTTACAATGCGGCTGACAGCTTTTGAAGGTAACCTTTTGCTAACGAGTTATTTTCACGGCTCAGCCATTTGATACAATCAAACAGCTCCCAAATCAGCCCTTCATCCCCGCTGGTGTAAACAGGAAAGTTCTCATGCTTAGGGGCTGGCTCATCCGTCACTCGCGCAGGGACGATGTCTGCTTTATCAAATAAAACGACAAAGGGCTGCGCGAGCTGAAATGGCTCGCTCACGTCCAAACAATGGATTTCGGCACTGGTTAGATCCGTGAAAATATATTTTTTAAACATCGCCTGTTCATTGTGATCACCGGACAAGCAATAGAAAATGTCTTTCCCGGCCTCAAAGCGCGCAAAACATGACGCTGCCGAGCGATGAAAGCCGTGCTGTGTAAACACGATAATATCCGCATCGGACACGCGATCGCCTTTGCCCGCGGCGAGAGAGCCGACTAATACTGCCGCAATCACATCCTGTTCTGAAGCAAACGCGGCGCAGGCCGATTCAATCAATGCCTGCTGCAAAGGTAAGTGCTGTCCGTTTATTTCATCCTGAATCATAGTTATTCCTTAATGTTTCGAACGAGCCGCAACGGCCGTTGCGGCTTACTTAAAGCAGACTTCCGCCCAACGCGCTAAGCCTGCGGTGACTGAGCCAAAGTAGTCACCACTCACCACTGGGATGTTCGGTAACTCTGCTTGTACAGCCTCCCGCAAGAAGGGTGAGCGCGCCGAGCCGCCTGTCATAAAAATCACGTCAGGCTTTACACCGGCCTGCGCGACCACATCGTGAACTAAGGCGATCATCTTACGTTTGGGCGCTTCAATCGCATCAATCATATCATCGCGCGATACATCAACGTCCACGCGCTCGGAGAACAGCTTAATACCCGCTCGGTAAGCGGCATGATCCGACAACGCAATCTTTGCCTCTTCCGCACGACGGACAATATTGTAACCCAGTGACTCGTGATACACCTCAAGCAAACGGGCCAGTTTATGTGGCTCTTGCGCTTGCTTGTGCAGCCCTTTGAGCACCGCCAAATTTTCAAACGCATAGAAATCGTTTTGCGCTTGTACGTTGTTGATCGCGATAGGGTTGGAAAACTGCGTAATCGGCATTTCAATACCAGATTCCATTTTGCTGCCCATCCCAAACGGGAACATCATTTGTTTGAATGCCAACGCAATATCTAAGTCATTGCCGCCAATACGCTGGCCTTTATGCGCTAATAAACTTGCACTGCGATCGCGACTACCGCGCCATGATGGCCCCATTTCAATTAAGGAACAGTCTGTGGTCCCTCCACCGATATCGACCACCAGAACAATTTGGTCTTCGCTCAGTGTCGCTTCATAGTCCAGACCGGCCGCGACCGGTTCAAACTGAAATTCAATCTGTTTAAAGCCCGCCCGCTTAGCCGCATTGAGCAAAATACCTTCAGCTTGGCGGTTTGCCGTCTCGCCTCCACGGCCTTGAAAGTTGATAGGCCGACCGATCACCGCATCATGAATACTCTGTTGGGTTTGGTGTTCGGCTTGCGTTTTGATGTTGTCCATCATTGCGCATACGAGATCTTCAAAAAAGCGCAATTGGGCATCACGTAAACCTGACGCACCAAGGAAAGATTTAGGCGATTTCACGTAGTACATATCGCGCGGATCATCGAGATAGCGGTCGAGCGCCGCTTGACCAAACGCCATGTCCTCCGCCTCAAGTTCAATGCTTTCCTCACGGTTTACATGGATCGCGCGGCGCAACATCTGCTCGCCAATCGTATCTAACGGCTTGATGCCCCGATGACGAAACAGATACTCAGACACTGATTCGCGCGTAGGTGCGGCAAGGGAGGAAGGGATAAACGTGCTATCCCCTTCCAGACGTAACAGCGTCGGCTGACCGTTTTCAATCTTCGCCACCGAGCAATTTGCTGTACCATAGTCAAAGCCGATATACATAAATGCCTCTCACCGCAGAAAAAGTCGGCAATGCTACCTCAACCGTCGCGGGATTTCTAACATCCGTGTGCTCAAGCCAATCTGACTATCTGGGCCCGTGCCTCGCTATCCATTGTCATCTTGGTGAACCTGAATGACACCTTGTCGGCAAAATAGGCTATTTTTTGTGCAGTCGTCATAAATTATTTTTCACCATCTCTTTGATGGTTCTTGCCTTAACAAAATGATCTAACTGATGGGTCTGTATCCACCAGGTTGCAGCTTCCATCAACTGCTCGGGATCGTCATTTTTGTTTTTGAAGAACGCATAAAATGACACACCGACATTCTCACCTTTCGCTTTGATTTTTTGATCACATACTGCCAGGATTTTCGCTCTCAGCTCCGCTCTCATACGCCCCTACCCTATCCTTAAATAAATAAGTTCTGCTCTAATTCTAAAAGGCGCTTTTTCAGTGACAAACCGCCACCATAGCCAATAAGCTCCCCTTGGGTGCCGATAACCCTATGGCCTGGCGGATCCCCTCATAATTGACCGAGCCCCATCGTATGCGTTAGCCGTTGATATTCCCTGATGGCCCACTGATATTGGGTTAGCTTAATCAGGTATCGCCGATGGTTTCTGACCTCGCGACCAAGACGAGGTATCGAGAGCACGCGACGATGC
>NZ_MUFM01000047.1:0-15172 GCF_001996125.1 Salinivibrio sp. PR932
GTCTAACTTCTTAATCAAAACAAAAAAAGCATAACTATTCACTAGGCTGCTAGCAAAATAGACACGCTACCGCCCATTGATGTTAGCGCTTGATCACACTGCGCAGACAAAAACCAGCTTATTCACAAGGTTAAACGCACAAAAATACTGAAACGATTTTGTAACTTTTACGATATGGTCTACTTTATCGTTTGCAGTGTTGAATTTTGCAGGCTGGTATACTACGCAAACTGAATAAATCATCAATATTGACGGAATGTTTTTATTGTACTAAGAGCGCTGTTTGCTGTTTTTTTGGACAAAGAATTAGTTTTGTATGAAAACATGCTCAAAAGATGCAAAAAATTAAGAGAAGGAAAAACAGTAAGATACGAACTTACTGTGATATGGTCCCAAAAAATCATTTACAGAACGGCGTTCTGAATAGGTGGGGAGGGAGAGCCCAGGGTCCTAGGTCCTAGGGAAAGATGAAGGAATATGGAATACGGAATACGGAATACGGAATACGGAATACGGAATACGGAATACGGAATACGGAATACGGAATACGGAATACGGAATACGGAATACGGAATACGGAATACGGAATACGGAATACGGAAAAAGCCTATCGTGCCGGTGCCGATGGGTAAAGGTCCTAGATCCTAGGATTCTAGGGGCGGCTTTTCTGCTCTCCTCCGTACTCCGTAATCGAAGCGCTCCGTATTCCCATTCACGAATGCTAAAGACTAAAAAGTAGGCCCTGATTACGCAGTTCGGCGAGGGTTTTCCCTGCCTTATCTTTTTCAGAAAGGAGGGGAGCAACCGTTAATGGCCACTGAATGCCGAGCTCGGGGTCGTCCCACTGCAAGGTCACCTCAGCTGCTGGATTGTAGAAATCCGTGCATTTGTAGACAAACTCGGCTTCCTCACTCGTCACATAAAAGCCATGAGCGAACCCCTCGGGTATCCATAGCTGGCGCTTATTCTCTGCAGAGAGGTATACCCCCACCCACTGCCCACAGGTGGAGGAGCCTTGGCGTAAATCAACTGCCACATCAAACACTTCACCGCTCACAACCCGTACGAGCTTGCCTTGCGTATTTTGCGTTTGGTAATGCAAGCCACGCAAAATACCTTGCGCAGATTTAGAGTGGTTGTCTTGCACAAAAGAGGTTGGCTTACCTGTGACTTGCTCATCAAAGCGTTTTTGATTCCAAGTTTCCATGAAAAAGCCTCGTTCGTCGCCAAATACAGACGGCTCGATAATTTTAATATCGGGAATTGCGGTATTAATTACTTGCATCAGATTCGTCCTGATAATCGCTGAGGTTGGTCAGTGCACATTGCCAATCACTGGGCGGAATTGAGAATTGGGCCATTATTTGCGTGGTATCTAAACGCGAATTCGCCGGTCTTTTAGCTGGGGTGGGATACTCAGCTGTTGAAATAGGCGTCACTGTCGGCACAGTTTTTAGGATGCCTTGTTGGTACGCGCAAGCAAAAATCGCAGACGCAAATTCATACCAACTTACATGCGGGTAGCCGGTAAAATGATACAGGCCATAGCGGGGATTATCATCTTCTTCAAGGTGTTGCGCGATACGAATCAGGGCACTTGCGATATCACCTGCGTAAGTCGGCCCACCCAACTGGTCATTGACGACATTTAACGTGTTTCTTTGCGACGCTAAGCGCAGCATAGTTTTAACGAAGTTGCCACCCTGCTCACCAAACACCCACGCCGTGCGCAAAATAATGTGCTTAGAGCACGCTCGCTGTACCGCCAGCTCTCCGGCTAGCTTGCTTGCACCATATACACTGTGTGGGTCGGTTTGGTCAGTCTCTCTATATGGCGCTTCATTGCAACCCGAGAACACGTAATCGGTTGATAAATGCAGTAATGTAGCTTGGTGCTGCTCAGCAGCTTCTGCCAAGTATTTGGGCCCATCTCGGTTCACGGCATAGGCTTTCTCGACATCACTTTCAGCGTTATCCACAGCGGTGTAAGCTGCTGCATTGATGATCACACTCGGCTTGAATGCGTTGACCTTTTTTATCACCGCTTGACGATCAGTAATGTCGAGATCATCTTTCGTGCACGCCAGCATGGTGATCTGTTTTTTTGCGGTGAGCTGTTTAACAAGACAATGGCCCACTTGGCCTTGACTACCGGTTATTAAGATGCGCATTCAGGATGTCCTTTAACTGTCGATTCCTTCACCAGTTTTGCTAGATACTGCCCATAATCGTTCTTCATCATCGGCTCAGCTAAGGCCCTCAGCTGTTCGTCTGTTAGCCACCCTTGTCGCCATGCGATTTCTTCCAAACAGGCGACTTTGAGCCCTTGCACATTTTCAATGGTTTGTACAAAAGAAGATGCTTCATGCAAGCTTTCATGGGTGCCAGTATCTAGCCATGCAAATCCACGCCCTAGAAGCTCGACTTTGAGTGTCTCATCATGCAAATACATTTCATTAATCGCGGTGATCTCAAGCTCTCCACGGGCTGAAGGTTTGACCTGCTTTGCCATCTCAACCACTCGGTTATCATAAAAGTACAACCCAGTGACCGCGTACTGAGACTTAGGCTTAGACGGTTTTTCTTCGATGGAGATGGCATTCATTTCATCGTCAAACTCAACCACGCCAAAGCGCTCAGGATCTTTGACCTGATAACCAAAGACAGTCGCGCCAGACTCTCGTGCCGCAGCACGTTTAAGCGTGCTTGAAAACGACTGACCATAAAAAATGTTATCGCCGAGTACCAAACATACACTGTCATCACCGATAAACTGCTCGCCAATGATAAAGGCCTGCGCCAAGCCATCTGGACTAGGCTGAACGGCGTACTCAAGACGAACCCCAAAGTCAGAACCATCACCGAGAAGACGCTTAAAACTCGCGTTATCTTCTGGCGTGGTAATGATTAAAATGTCTCGAATGCCCGCTAACATCAACGTTGACAGCGGGTAGAACACCATTGGCTTGTCATAAATGGGTAGGAGCTGTTTAGAAACGCCACGTGTGAGTGGATATAACCGTGTACCCGACCCACCAGCAAGGATAATTCCTTTCATAAAAATACGTCCTAGGTTCTTGCGCCTAGGCCCAAGAGAACACTCGAGCCAAGGAGTCACTATTTGATAATACTTGAGGCTAGTTTGTACCCAAGCGCTCTCGTGAGTAGGAGCCATCAAGCACTCGCTGCCACCATTCACGGTTGGCCAAGTACCATTCCACCGTTTTTCGAATCCCTGACTCAAAGGTTTCTTCTGGTCGCCAACCCAGATCCTTTTCAATCTTGGAAGCATCAATTGCATAGCGACGATCGTGACCGGGTCGGTCTTGAACATATGTAATTAGCGAAGCGTGCTGCGTGCCGGTCGAATAGCCTCGCTGATCCATCGGTGCGAGTTCGTCCATGATGGTGCAAATTGTTTTCACGACATCGATATTTTTCTTTTCGTTGTGACCGCCGATATTGTAGGTTTCGCCCACCGCCCCTTCAGTGACAACGCGGTATAACGCACGCGCGTGATCATCGACAAACAGCCAATCGCGAATTTGCGTTCCATCACCATATACGGGTAGCGCTTTACCTTCTAACGCGTTCAGGATCACCAGAGGGATCAGTTTTTCAGGAAAGTGATAGGGGCCGTAGTTGTTCGAGCAGTTGGTGATAATGGTCGGTAACTCGTAAGTGCGTTGCCAAGCACGTACTAAATGGTCACTGGACGCTTTTGAGGCAGAATACGGGCTTGAGGGAGCGTACGGCGTTGATTCCGTAAAAAGCGCATCTGTATGATGTAAATCGCCATACACCTCATCCGTGGAGATATGATGAAAGCGAAAAGCTGTTTTTTTCTCATCGCTGAGCGTATTCCAATAGCGCCGGCTGACCTCTAGCAAGGTGTAGGTGCCAACAATATTGGTCTCAATAAACGCAGCAGGACCATCAATTGAGCGATCGACATGCGACTCAGCCGCTAGGTGCATAATGGCATCAGGCTGGTGAGTATCAAATACTCGCTCAAGTGATGCTTTGTCACATATATCAATTTGCTCAAACGTGTAGCGGTTACTTTTATCAACATCCACTAGCGACTCTAAGTTGCCCGCGTAGGTTAATTTATCAACATTGATGACCGAGTCTGTTGTCTGATTGATGATATGCCGAATCACTGCAGAGCCAATAAAACCCGCTCCTCCTGTCACTAGAATCTTCATTTTTGTCCTTTATTGATATATCGGCGCCGTAAGTACGCAATACTAAAGATGATTCAATTATCTTATAGGAAATGAAGGCCATGCAAGGCACAGAGCGAAAAGTCGAGGTAGGAAACAAGATATTCGTGTGATCGCTAAGGGTTGAGGGCGTTTGGTATGCTCAACCCTTTTGAAACATAATGTTATTGGTGCGCTAACGCCAAAAACGCGTCAATCTCTGCACGAGAAGGAATCGAGGTTTGTGCGCCACGCTTTGTCACAGATAATGCCGCCGCGGCATGCGCGAAGCGAATTGCCTGATAAAGTGTCTGTCCCTCTATGAGTCCTGTCACCAATGCGCCATTAAAGGTATCACCCGCGGCTGTGGTATCGACGGCATCGACTCGGAACCCAGGAATAAGCTGGCCCGATTGTTCGCCTTTTTCACTCAGCCACACGCCTTGTTTGCCGAGGGTGATCAGTACAGTCCCTACCCCTTTTTCATGGAGCACGTCCGAGGCCGCTTGAGCACTGGCGGTGTCTGTTACCGCGATACCCGTCAGGCTTTGGGCTTCCGTTTCATTCGGGGTGATAATATCGACCGCGGCAAGAAGCGCGTCGCTCAGCGGTGCGGCAGGGGCGGGATTAAGCACCACCAGTGTCTTCGCCGCTTTGGCATGAAACGCCGCCTTTTCAATGCCACACATTGGTGTTTCTAACTGCATCAGTAAATAGTCAGCGTCGGCGATTTTAGTGAGATCATCGCTGATGGTCTCCGCTGTCAGATTGGCATTGGCTTCTGCCGAAAGCGCAATACTGTTCTCACCTTGATCAGTCACTTGGATCATCGCAATCCCGGTCGGCGTATCGGGCTGTACCTTTATCGCACTGACATCCATCCCCTCTTGCGCATAAGACTGACAAATCTGCTGGCCAAAGGCGTCGTCACCCACACTGGCAATAAAGGCAACATCGGCACCACAACGCACCGCCGCGACCGCTTGATTCGCCCCTTTGCCGCCAGCTATCACCGTATAATCTCGACCGTGTAATGTCTCTCCGGGACGCGGAAAACTAGAGACACGTAAAACATGATCAGCATTGACGCTGCCAAAAACAACCAATCGGCTCATTACTATTCCTTAACGTTTTTAATCAGGCGTGTGCGCTATTAATTCACCCAGTGATGTCACTATTTATATTTTTATGACATGTATATAGACAGGGTGTCTAACCACACTTGCAATGCGTGTTGTATGGTATCAAAAACGACGATAGAAAGGCTTTTCATCATACCAATTAGGTGCAACACTCAAGCCAACAGAAAAACAGCTAGCTGTCATACGATACCCAAACCACTTGGAGTGGCAGGTAAGCGGTGAGAACCCCATAAGCATAGGCCAGCAATGTGATTGGGAAGGGAAGGGAAGGGAACACACGCACAGTACCGCTGTCGCTTCAAGCAGAAGAGAGTGACCACAATTTTAATTTTCAGCGTATGCGCATAACAGGAGAACACGCATTGCCGTACTTTTCTCGACCAACACTCATTAATTTTTTGTGTTTCGCTTACTTTGCGACACTGCTTGCCACACCAGATTCATATAAGTACATCGCGATTTTATTGGCCCTTACCGCCTTAGCCCTACTACCAAGGACTTATCGATTCCTTAAAAGCCCGCCTGCTCTACTCGTGACGGCGTCTTTTATGTTGTACTTTTTGGTTACTCTGGCGTTCGCAGTACCAAGTGGACAGTACGAGCAGCTCGATATGCCGAGCCGTGTTTTATTGGCCGTAATAATTTTTGCGTGCTTACTGAGGTATCCACCCTCGCTCAAGGCCGTTTTATATGGCTGCAGCATTGGAGCTTCTGTGGTTGGGATTATTGCCCTCTATCAACATTACGGAATGGGGATCCGTGCACTGTCTAGCGGTGGATTCATGTCCATTCAAGTCGCTGGCATGGCGGCAAGCTTAAGTGTGTTTAGCATTTTTGCTTATATTTTTGGCTGCCAGCGCTCGTTGCCTGTTTTAAAAAAAATCGCCTTTGTCGGTATCACCTTGGGATTTGTGGCGACATTGCTCAGTGGCGGCCGTGGCGCATGGGTTGTGACACCATTCGTGGCGCTATGGGCGGTCATTTATTATCGAAACACCTTTAACCGTCGCGATTATATGGCGATGGCAGCAAGCGTCACTCTGATTGTAGTTACCGCTATCGTGCCCGCCTTGCATCGAGCAGGCTTGGTCTTTTCCGATCTCGATCAATATCAAACTGTAAAAAGTGTTGAGCTGGCTACCGAGCAAGCACCTGAAATGAAACCCAAAATAAAAACATCTTCGGGAACTCGTGTAGAATTGTGGCGAACTGCATGGCTGTTGTGGACAGATAACCCATTGACAGGAACCGGTTACGATCGATTTACCGAGAAAAAACAGGATTTGGTTGACCAACGTATTGTTGACCCAGTCGTTATGCTATTTAGCCGCGCACACAACCAGTTGCTAGAAGAGTTGCAAATAAAAGGGATAATTGGCGGTTTAGCTCTGGTATTTTTACTCTTAGCCCCTTGGGTGGCTACGAAAAAAACACAATGTAAACCTCATTCTGATCAAGGTTTTGCCTGCGTTGTTTTACGTTGTCACATTGTGCTAATTGCCGGATACATGCTCACCCAGCACTATATTAATCACCATTCAGGGATTCTATTTTTCACACTCGGCGTGGTGATCTTTGCAAGCATGGCATTGAGACTAGAAAGGTCCTAGGGCGAATAATACGGAATACAGAGCACAAAGAGCAAGAGCGCCGATGCGGGTGCGAGGCGGCTTTTACCGGCTCTTCCTATTTACTCCCGTGTTCCGTACTCTGTAAATATTACTGACTCAATACCGATAAAAAATTAGGCAACATCACCATGAATGTACTCGTCACCGGTGGCACGGGATATATTGGCAGCCATACCTGTATTCAACTTATCCAACAAGGTTACTCACCTGTTGTGGTCGATAACCTTTGTAATAGCAAAAAAGTCGTGCTTGATAGGATTGAGCAAGTGTCCGGCGTTCGCCCTATTTTTATCCAAGGGGATATACGCGACGATGCTTTCTTAAAGTCTGTGTTTGATGAATACACCATCGACAGCGTGATCCATTTTGCAGGGCTAAAAGCGGTCGGCGAGTCGATTGAAAAGCCACTCAAATACTACGACAACAATGTGTCTGGCACCTTAAGTCTGGTGCAAGCCATGGAAGCTGCGAATGTTAAATCGCTTATTTTTAGCTCTTCGGCTACCGTTTATGGCGACCCTGCGTCAGTGCCGATTAAAGAGAACTTTCCCACCTCAGCGACCAATCCCTATGGGCGCAGCAAATTAATGGTGGAAGAATGCCTCCGGGATTTTCAACACGCAAACCCGGATTGGAGTATCACTCTGTTACGTTACTTTAATCCTGTTGGCGCGCACACATCGGGACTGCTCGGAGAGGATCCACGTGGTACGCCGAATAATCTGCTGCCTTTTGTTGCTCAAGTGGCAGTGGGACGACGCCAAAAGCTGGGGATATTTGGTAACGATTATCCCACCCCCGACGGTACTGGGGTACGCGACTATATTCATGTGGTTGATCTTGCTGATGGCCATTTAGCGGCACTAGAAAAAATGGCCCATCAACCCGGCACCCACATTTTTAATCTCGGCACTGGCCAAGGTAAGAGCGTGTTAGACATGCTATATGCGTTTGAGCGTGTTGCCGAGCGCCCCATTCCCTATGAATTCAAACCGCGACGCGCGGGTGATGTTGCCGAATGCTATGCTGACCCAACTTATGCTGAGGCTATATTGGGCTGGAAGGCCAAGAGAGGGCTTAATAGCATGGTTGAGGACACGTGGCGCTGGCAGTCGAATAACCCGGATGGATATGGGGACTAGAGACTAGAAAGATCCTAGGGCCTAGGATCCTAGGTCCTAGGGTCCTAGGGTCCTAGGGAACAGAATACCGATGACAGAGTACAGAAAGAGCAAGAGCGCCGATGCGGTTGCGAGGGGGCTCTCCCTGCTTCACCGCACATTTAAGATGAAATATCTGTGATGTATACATATTTATTTTACTTCTATGGATTTAGCGATTAGAGTTTAAAAGTGTCTGCGTTTGCAGACGTTTTTGTATTAATGCAAAAATCATGGAGAGACAAATGAAGAAAATTGCAACAGGCTTGATTGCTATGCTTTTTGCGGCAAGCACAATGGCTGCAACTGAAGCGGCACCTGGTGCTGGCGCAAGTGGTGGTGGCGCGGGTGCTGGTGCCAGTGCGGGCGCGGGTGCTAGCGCAGGTGCAGGCGCTGCGGGCGCAGGTGCGGCGGGTGCTGCAGCTGCCGGCGGTGTTGCAGCGGGTACCGTTGCTGCCGGTGTTGCGGTGGCGGCTGCCGTAGGTGCGACTGTCGCTGCTGCGAGTAATGATGACAACGACGCATCAAACTCTACCTCGGTGAGTGCTGCTCAGTAATCACTGAGGTTATAAATGATGGCTATAGGTGTCTCCTATAGCCATTTCTTCATCAACGCTATGCCCGCCTCGACCCTTTATGACCAAAATAAAGCAAGCCCTCTTAATATCCTGCGTTTCTTTGATTGCCACAGGGTGCACACAACGAATGCAAGATCTCGGTGATTCGTTTGAATTTGCCTATAATGGCTTCCCCGATGCCGAGAAAAGTTGGGAAGAAATTAACGCTCTCCCCTACGCAAGTCTTTACGCTCAGCTCGACAACGGGCCGCAAGGATTTATGGTGTTAGCATTCGCTGAGCCAAGCCAACATACCAGTCCTAACCTCAAATGGTTATCAGCCAAACACGAAATGATCGTGACCCGCAGTGGCCGAATTATAAAAACAGTAAACTTCGCCGATGGTAACTTAACGGCAACCCAAACGGACACGCCTGACCCGCTTAGTGTTGGCCTTACAACCATTACTATGCCGCATACATGGTCACGAAAGATTGATTGGCAGCCGGGCAACCACAGTGGCTACCTAGCCAAGTCGACATTTAATCATGTTGGTGCACAAACAATTTTGGTGAATGGTACGCGAGTTGAGACAGCGCATTATCGAGAGCTAGTGTCCCTTCCCTCACTTGATGTTCAATGGACCAATGACTATTGGGTGAATAATAGCAATGGTAACGTGATTAAATCCTATCAGCATCTCGCACCACATTTGCCTGCTGTAACCTTGACCTATTTAAAGCCCTACCAAGGGAGCGACCATGAAGAGTAACTGCTTGCTAACACATGGGCTCGTGGCTGTTTTACTACTAATAGCGATGCCTTTACAAGCCGCGACGATAACAGCTAACCAAGATACACATCTCTCGTTTTCTCAGCCTCCCCGCCTTTCAGAGGCAGTATTAGCCGCGGCCCAAAGCCAGCAGCGGGTATTGGACGACGTGTATTGGCCTGCTGCGGGGCTCTATCGCAAAGATAGCCAAAACGCGGATCGTATTGCTGATTTGCAACCCGTGCGTCATCAAATCACCGTGAATACAGGTAAGACTCAACAGCAGTGGAAACGCCTATATCGTACGCTCACACAGTTAACGGTTGCCGAGCGGATTAACCGGAATATTGATCCCGATTTTACGCGCATTACACCCGCCGCGAATCCGCTATTAAACGGCACATGGCACCTACAATTGCCTCATCGTCCGACAACCATTATGGTATTGGGCGACGTAAAGCAGCCTGGAGAGTATGCCTTTACTGAGCGACAATCAGTACGTCGCTATCTTGAGCAAGCCGGTGCGGAAACAACCGGCATTTCCCAGGCGCTGATTATCATGCCATCCGGAGAGCGCAGCCATGTTCCTGTTGCCTACTGGAATGAACGGCATCAAGATCTGTTACCCGGTTCGATCATTTATCTTCCCCTCCCCGAAAAAGCGATTGATGGCTTTGCGGTTGATACAAATGAACACGTGCTTACGTATCTGCAAAATAGGTTAATTCGATAATGCGACTGATAACTCCTTCATCACATGCCTTGTGGCTCAGCACGTTCTTATTAACAACAAGTTACGCAGTATCAGCGGACAGTTTCGATTACCCCGATCTCATCTATTCACAAACCGATTTTGGTGGTGTGGGCCTGATACAAATGCCCACCGCACGCTCAGCGCCAGAAGGTGAATTCACCTTAGGCAGCACCTACAACGAAGACTATGTGCACTTTAATACCTCGCTGCAGTTATTCCCTTGGTTAGAAACGACTATCCGATACACCCAGGTGCACGACTTACTTTACAGCGATGATCCCAGGTTTAGCGGCGACACTAAATATACTGATAAAAGTATCGATGCCAAATTGCGCCTGTGGCAAGAAAGTTACTGGTTGCCAGAGCTTGCAGTCGGTCTGAGAGACATTGGGGGCACAGGGTTATTTGATGGTGAGTATCTCGTGGGTTCTAAACGTGTCGGCCCATTTGATTTCTCACTCGGTATTGGTTGGGGCTATTTAGGAAACCGTGCAAATTTAACGGGCGATAAACAGAAGTCCGTTGACTGCGGCCGTGACACGGCATTTTCTGGTAGAGGCGGCAGTGTAGATATAGATCGTATGTTTACTGGCTGTACGACACTGTTCGGCGGTATCGAATATCAGACACCTTACGCGCCACTGAGCCTAAAGCTGGAGTACGACGGTAATGATTACCAAGCTGACTTCATTAGTACCCAAACCGGCATCCCCATGCAAGTTGATAGTCCGTGGAACCTTGGTGCCGTATACCGCTTCGGTGATTGGGGTGCAGCACGCCTGTCCTATGAGCGGGGTGAAGTATTCACTGCCGGGCTCAGCTTGAACACCAACTTCAATCAGGTGGACACTTTTTGGATAGATAATGATGACCCAGCCTACCGACCTGCTAGCGCAACAGAGGATTTAACGGCAGACCAATGGCAACGATTAAGCACGCAACTTGCCAATGTGGCGGGGTATAAAGACAATCGCGTGCATTTTGACGGTGATGCAGTCACGGTTGCCGGTGAACAAACAAAGTATCGCGACCAAGATATTGCACAAACACGTGCAGCCACATTGATCGCAAACACCGGGATTCAAGCGACTCAGTACCGCATTGTTCAACAGGCCCAACGCCAACCGATGACTGAAACAGTCATCGATGCAGAAACTTACGCGGCTGTCGCTACTCACGCTTATGTCGAGGCAAAACCTGATGATGCACGCACGCACACGCTGCCTCGCGCCATCTCCGGAGAATTAAAAGCGGCCCACCAAGATGATTTTGATATGGGGCTCGCCCCGGTGTTTATCCAATCTTTTGGCGGCTCAGAAGGCTTTTATATGTATTCGTTAGGTGTATCAGGTCGCGCCGCTGCTCGCCTTGGCGATCATTTTATCGCCTCGTCGAGCGTGTACGTCAACATAGCTGATACCTACGATAAATTTAAATACACAGTACCGCCTGATGGTACCGACCTAAAACGGGTACGAACCCTAAACCGACAGTATCTGGAGGATACCGTCAGAGTAACGAATGCCCAATTGACCTATCTCGATCACTGGGGCGACAACTGGTACACTCAAATGTACGGTGGTTATCTCGAAACCATGTTTGCAGGCGTGGGCGGAGAAGTGCTTTATCGGCCCATCGGTAGTCCTTTTGCACTCGGCGTAGATATAAACTACGTCAAACAGCGAGAACCAGGTACCGCATTTGGGCTTTTTAAAGATGAATATCAGCCAAGCAAAAATGACGAACGTCCGTTCCGAGTTCAAACGGGCACGACAACCGGCCACGCAACACTGTACTGGCAAAACCCACTAGGGCTGCTCGATGGTACACTGGCTAAAATCAGCGCTGGGCGCTATCTGACCGACGACGTAGGGGTAACGTTGGATGTCGCGAAGCAGTTTGATAGCGGTATTATGGTCGGCGCTTATGCGAGTAAAACCGATTTATCGGCCGAGGAGTTTGGAGAAGGCAGCTTTACAAAGGGCTTTTATGTATCCATCCCATTTGATCTGCTTTCAGTCAAACCGACAACATCTCGTGGTATTATTGCGTGGCAGCCGCTTCAACGGGATGGCGGACAAAAATTAGGCAGAAAATATACGCTTTATCAATTAACTGATGATCGTGCGCCTTGGTTTGCACGTCCCGCGACTAACGACTAGAGTTTGAAGCAGGACATAACAAAAAAACGTGCTCACTCATAGCAAGGAAGACACAGTGATTATCTCATTTGTCGATTTGGCTTTACTCTTGTTTTTCTCAGCGGCTTCTTTATTTGTGCTGCGAAAAGTGGCAAGACGCATCGATCTTGTTGATAAGCCAGATAAAAGGAAACACCATGCAGGTGCCGTCCCACTTGTGGGCGGATTGGCAGTGTGTCTATCTCTGGTTTATTTTTTGCTCAACAATCCAGAAGTCATACCTCATAGTGGTCTATATGCCACATGTATTCTGATCCTCGTCACTATCGGTGTCTTGGACGACAAGTTCGATATCGACTTTAAACTTCGGTTTGCTATTCAAGCCGCACTCGCAATCGCCATGATGGTGTTGGGCGGTATTGAGCTAAACCGCCTTGGCAATATCTTCGCGACTGGCGATGTTCGCCTAGACACACTTGGCTATGTGCTGACCGTAATGGCAGTGATTGGAGCCATTAATGCATTCAATATGGTAGATGGTATTGATGGCTTGCTGGGTGGGTTAGCGACGGTCACCTTTGTTAGCTTAGGCATTTTACTTTACTTAAATGGCCATACCTCACTCGCCTATTTATGTTTGGTGCTCACGGTGATTATGGCGCCCTATTTAATGTTTAATTTAGGATTACTTGGTCGAGAAAGAAAAGTGTTTATGGGTGATGCGGGGAGTATGCTGATCGGCTTTACTGTCATTTGGTTTTTACTGCTTGCCAGCCAACACCCAACCAGTGCTGCAATACGTCCTGTTACCGGGTTGTGGTTGATTGCCCTACCCTTGATGGACATGACAGCAATCATGTTTAGGCGCATAAAACGCGGAGACTCACCTTTTAAGCCTGACCGTGAGCATCTACATCATATTTTCCAACGCGTAGGGCTCTCATCACGTCAAACATTAGGTGCTATTTGTTTGCTCGCTACAGGGTTTGCGTGTATCGGTATTATTGGAGAACTGCTACAGATCCATGAAACTATCATGTTCATTGGCTTTTTGGGGTGCTTTACCCTCTACTGTTTATTACTGCGACATATATGGCGAGTGACGTGCTTTGTTCGAGAAAAGTTGGGAAAAGGTGAACTTGAGACAGCAGAGAATCCTCGTATCCTAGGGCCGAGATCGTAGTGAGATATGAATTATTTAGGTAAGTAAATTACGTATGATACTATGCCCAAAAAATTTTTCACGATGATAGGGGGAAAAATCCATAGATACAGCCTGAAAAATACAGTGTTTGAGTGTTTTCAAATCCAGACATGCGATGGCAAATTTATTTTCATGCACATACTTAGCCAGCTCTAATTGGTGCTTATCAGCCCTCTGCAAGTTTGGAACAACAACCAGCTTCTTACTACTCTCTAACATCGAGTATACCGAGCCTGCTCCTGCATGTGTTACTACAACGTCTGCTTGCTCTATATAAGGCTGTAAGTTATCACAGAAACTAAACGCTCGAATATTGTGTGTGTTATAACATGACTCTTCTGAAACCTGAGCAATAATACTGACGTTGCTATCTTGCTCGAATGACTGATCAATCTCAGCAATTAGTTCATCGAATGCTGTTGTACCGACGGTAACTAGTATCTTCATTTATAATCGACCCACATATTTCCCATATGGAATTTTATTCTTAAGCTCTATATTTTGTATGAAAATATGCTTTGTAAAATACTTCATCACTCGCGTTGTCCAAGAAGGTGAATGAAATTTTGACCATGTTTCAAAGTGAATAATTGAACAACCTGTCAATTTGGCTGCTACCCCCGCAAAAATGGCGACTCCTGGCCCGAAAGATACTAGAGTTGAAATATCGTTTTTCCTTAAAAAGCGATAAGATTTAACTACATTTGAGTAAAATTTTAGCGGCGAAACTAATCTACCAGTATATTTATTCCGCAAGGGCTCAAGAACTAAACATTCTTCACTCCAATTTGGAGCCTTCCCTTCATCCGTAATGGCAAAAAAATTGATGTCACCTTCAATAGCAAACTCTCGATAAAATCGTGTCGCTTGCGCTCTATGCCCACCACAACCGAAAACAATAGCAATATTCTTATACATTCCGGCTACCTAATCGACATTTTAACTGCATATAAAGCTCTTTAATCACTCGGTCTGATTCATATTTTTTAGCTATCTTAGATGCTAGCTGAGATAAACACTCGTACTCATCTTTACTCGCTCCCGCCGCCTTAAGTAACGATGCCTTTAGGCCCTCTATACTGCCGGGCTCAAAGGAATACTCACACATATCCGACACAATATAGTCATGAGTAGCTCCAATACGCGATGATAAGACAGGTGTGCCACACATCATAGCCTCAATAGGGATTAAGCCTAAACTTTCTCTTAGTTTAGAAGGGAAAACAAGAAAGCTAATTGTGTTATATACATCTACTAGCTCATTCTGACTCATCCCTTCAATAAACGTGACTCCAACCATTGAATTTACTATTTCCCTCAACTCAGACACGTAACTTCCGCTACCAACTATTAAGAGACTATAGTTATAGTTTAGCTCCTTCACTAACTTAAACGCTTCAATTAGATCATCAATTCCCTTGTTTTTTTCTATCCTTCCAACATAACCAAAAGTGTACCTTTTTACACTATCTATTTGAGAGTGAAATACCCCTGAATCAACGCCTCCCGATGGACTCACTACAATTTTATCTTTGGGCACTTTATAGTGACTAACCAAAATATCTTTGAAATAGTTAGACGGTGAGACCACGACGCTAGATAAATT
>NZ_MUFM01000048.1:0-14766 GCF_001996125.1 Salinivibrio sp. PR932
GATTAATATTATTTATACAGAAATACGTAGATCAATGATCTTAGCTGATGAGTATATACTATTATGATTCAAGTCATGATTAGGCTGCTCATTGTATTGGATGAATATGGAGAGAATATTTTTTTCTTCCCATAGTAACCTATCAATAACCGGCTCTGCGGAGCCTAAGTCTTCATCATATATTATTTTCTCATTAGCTTTATCATATTTGTAAGTTGGTTTTGGAAGGTAAAGTAAGGCCAGTTTATTATCTGTAATATCGCCTCGATAGATGACAAAAACATTGTCTTTTTTATCTATCAATATTTCTGGTCTTGATATCGGAATTCGTAAAGTTCCACCACCACATAAATCAAAAGGAACTGTACGTTTTGATATGAATTGATGGTTCCACTTTTCTCCATCAAAGTATAAATGTTGATATTGTACAATACCTTCATGATCATTCGAATAAAAAACAATATGAGGTTGGTTTTTACTGTCAACAGCCATACTAGTTTGGTTTATTAGATTACTAGCAGGTGATATAGGCCAAATAACCTCTGCATTTACCTGTGTTATTGGTAACTGAAAAGGCTTCATATTTGATGAATACCAAGTCTTACCGTTATCAGGTGATCTCGCATAGCATATATTCATATTGTTGATATGATCACCATTTATATGGTGAGTTCGCCATACGAAGCTTAAATGTAAATCACCTAGTGAATCTCTCACTGGATGATTCCAATAAGCATTACTTGTCCATGGGTGGTTTAACTCTCCTGATAGGATAGCGGTTTCTGAATCGTGCCAACATTCTCTAGAATCATCATACTCTTTAATATAAGCACTTCCCTTTTGATGATTACCATCTCGATATAGGACTAATAATCTCTCATTGCCTTTAGGCATCAAAAAGCATGGATAGGTAACTTTACTTTCTCTTGAGCCTGTCATGTCTATTTCTTCAGACCAAGATAATATATCAAAAGGATAAAGTGACTTTCTGTATTTCAGCTTAGTTCCGTGGTGATCATAGCTAATATGTATGTGACCACAWTTATCCATACCTAAACTAATACTATTATGGGCATCTTGGATATTGTAATCGCCTATAATATCAATATAAGAATAACCCTCACTTCCTAAATTTCTTTTTATAACTCTCAACGTACTGTTATCAACATAAAAAGCGGTATATTGCCACCCACTTTTACTAAATAGACCATGATGCCTAAAAATAACTGTATTAACCGTATTACCTGCCCAGGCATCGCCAAGATCAACCTCGTCAATTTTTTGCACCATAAATGGGTTAGATTGACTATYGTTGGTCACGTTGAGGTTATGAGATCTTTCTAATGCCTGTAAGCTTCTTGAGAAGTTAAGGTTGTAACTTGATAGCATTAAGTGTGACAACTTATTATAAACGCTTCGGTTTTTCTTTAACTCTTCTAGAAATCGCTCTGCTCGTTCATGCTCTCCAATATGAAAGTGAGCTAAAGCAATATATGCTCTTTCTAAAGCAGTAAGTTTAAAATGATGCGTATCTATAGTTGCTAGCTTTAGCCATCTTCCTTCGGACCATAGCTCTCGAATCAAACTTTTAATTTCTGAACGACTCAGTAGTTGGTCTTTAGACATTAGCGATATGTCCTTATTTAAAGTATGGACAGTATCCGAACTGCTGTCCTTCTGTATCTTTTTTTGCTAATTGCGGAGGTCGTTGCATTTCCGGCCATTGAATACCAACTTGAACATCATTCCATAGTAGTGAATACTCATCCCCGGGGTTATAGTAATCGGTACATTTATATTGAAATTCTGCTTCGTCGCTGGTGACATAAAAGCCGTGTGCAAATCCTGGTGGAATCCATAGCATTTGTTTATTATCGGCGTTGAGTGTCACACCAACCCATTTGCCAAAAGTTGGACTACTTTTACGCATATCTACAGCAACATCAAACACTTCACCCTGTGTAACTCTAACAAGTTTACCTTGCGGCTTTTCTAGCTGGTAATGCAAGCCACGTAAGATGCCATGCTTTGATTTACTATGGTTGTCTTGAACAAACTGGTAAGGACCACAGTGCTGCTCAAATTCGCTTTGCCGAAAGGTTTCAAGAAAAAAGCCGCGCTCATCACCAAAAATTTGAGGCGTCAGCAATACAACATCGGGGATCGCTAATTTTTCATATTTCATAGTGTGGCGGCCTCTACTTTCTCTTCTGTAATTTGTTGTGGTTCTTGACGAACAACATTTAGCTGCTCTTGCTTGACTAGATTCAACATATATTGGCCATAATCTGTTTTATGCAATTTATGACCGCGTTGATTAAGTTGTTCGGACGTTAACCAGCCATTGCGCCAAGCAATTTCTTCTAGACAAGCAATTTTCAAACCTTGACGATGTTCAACGGTTTGTACATATTGTGAAGCGTCAATCAGGCTATCGTGTGTACCGGTATCTAACCACGCAAAACCACGTCCTAGTTTTTGTACACGCAATTGTTTACGTTCAAGATAAGCATTGTTAACAGAGGTAATCTCTAATTCACCACGTTCACTAGGCTCAACTTTTTTAGCAATGTCTACCACTTGGTTATCGTAAAAATAGAGCCCGGTCACTGCATAATCACTTTTAGGCTGTGTAGGTTTTTCTTCGATACTTATCGCATTACCGCATTCATCAAACTCTACTACGCCGAACCGTTCAGGATCTTTTACGAGATACCCAAATACTGTAGCCCCCTCAGACTGAGAAGCTGCTTTAATTAACATTTCACTAAAGTGTTGTCCATGAAAAATATTATCACCTAACACTAAACAAACATTAGAGTCGCCAATAAATGACTCACCGATAATAAATGCTTGCGCTAAGCCATCCGGGCTTGGTTGCTCTGCATACTCAAAGTTAACACCAAAATCTTCTCCAGAACCAAGTAATTTTTTAAAGTTCGGTAAGTCTTCCGGCGTCGATATAATTAGGATGTCTTTAATACCCGCCAGCATTAATACAGAGATGGGAAAATAAATCATTGGTTTATCATAAATCGGTAGAAGCTGTTTAGACACACCAAGTGTTATAGGATGTAAACGTGTTCCACTTCCCCCAGCAAGAATTATCCCTTTGGTATTGTGTGGTGAGTTCTGTATTACTTTTTTTTGATTTTCCATAATTTAGCCTTGACACTCTCTAATTTCAGCCATTACTAGACGTAGTTGACTTTTCCAATCTGGTAAAGTCAATTGAAATGCTTTTTCTATTTTTTCTAATTTTAAGCGACTATTTAAAGGTCGTTGAGCCGGTGTTGGATAACTGGACGTTGGTATTCCTTCTACAGCTCCCGGTGTTATCGATAATGGTATTTTTAATTGTTCAGCTTGCGTAAAGATTTCTTGAGCGAATTGCTGCCAGCTGCATGAACCTGAAGTGGTTAAATGATAAACGCCCACTTTATCATTAGCGCGCTGTGCAAGTGCTTGTGCCGTAACCTGCGCAATAAGGCGTGCTGAAGTCGGTGCACCAATTTGATCATTAACGATATTTAATGATGCCTTCTCGCGTCCCAAACGCAGCATAGTTTTAACGAAATTATTGCCACGTGCGCCATAAACCCATGATGTTCGGAAAATATAATATGCTGTACCACTGCGCGCTATAGCCTGATCACCTCGTAATTTGCTAGCGCCATAAATAGATAATGGCGCGGTCGGATGATCTTCTGGTCTGGCTTCTTCACCACTGCCATCATATACATAGTCAGTCGAGTAATGAATCAGCCAAATATCATGCTTTGCGCAATAAGAGGCTAGTTGCTCGGGTAACTTTGCATTCAAACGTTCTGCAAGCTCAGGCTCGCTCTCCGCTTTGTCTACCGCTGTATAGGCCGCGGCGTTGACGATCATCGAAGGCTTTAGGGACTCTAAATAAGTCGACACGGCCTGTTGATCAGCGAGATCTAATTGGTCTGGTGTAGGTGCAATACACTCTCCAAATACACTAAGTACACGTTGTAGTTCAAACCCAACTTGACCACTACCGCCGGTTATTAAAATTTTCACGAGTGCACTCCCAAACGCTCACCGGCGTAGCTACCATCACGAACACGCTGCCACCATTGTCGATTTTCTAAATACCAAATAACGGTTTTACGTAGGCCTGATGCAAAGGTTTCTTGTGGTTTCCAACCTAACTCGCGCGCTATTTTACTGGCATCAATCGCATAGCGTACATCATGACCAGGACGATCTTTAACAAAGGTAATAAGATCGCGACGAGAATGTTCAATCGGTAAAAATTCATCAATAAGATCGCAAATGCTTTCTACAACGTGAAGGTTAGTTTGTTCATTGTGGCCGCCAATATTATAAGTTTCACCAACCTTTCCTTCGGTAGCAACTTTGATCAGG
Source organism: Salinivibrio sp. PR932 (assembly GCF_001996125.1). Taxonomy (NCBI): domain Bacteria; kingdom Pseudomonadati; phylum Pseudomonadota; class Gammaproteobacteria; order Vibrionales; family Vibrionaceae; genus Salinivibrio; species Salinivibrio sp. PR932. The sequence continues at coordinate 4,396 of NZ_MUFM01000048.1, forward strand.
GCGCGAGCATGGTCTTCTACAAACAGCCAATCACGAACTTGTTGACCATCGCCATAAACAGGTAGTGGCTTACCTTCTAGTGCATTAATAATAACTAAGGGGACAAGTTTTTCTGGAAAATGGTATGGACCATAGTTGTTACTACAATTGGTCACAAGGGTCGGTAATCCAAAAGTACGCTGCCAAGCTCGTACTAAATGATCGCTGCTCGCCTTACTCGCGGAATACGGTGAGCTAGGCGCATAAGGTGTCGTTTCAGTGAACAAGTCATCCGTTCCGTGTAAGTCGCCGTAGACTTCATCGGTCGAAATATGGTGAAAACGAAACTGCGACTTTTGCTCTATCGATAGCGCTGACCAATAGGTGCGGGCTGCTTCCAACAAGGTGTAAGTCCCTAGAATATTCGTTTGAATAAAATCAGCGGGACCGTCAATGGAACGGTCAACATGGCTTTCTGCCGCTAAGTGCATTACCACATCGGGATTAAAATGAGCAAACACCTGAGCCATTTTTTCTGCATCGCAGATATCTGCTTGGACAAAGTGATACCGAGAGTTATCTTGTACATTTACTAACGATTCAAGATTACCTGCGTAAGTTAATTTGTCGACATTTATTACTGTATGTGATGTATTATCGATAAGCTCGCGTACGACAGCAGAGCCAATAAAACCTGCTCCACCGGTAACTAAAAAAGTTTTAGATGTCATTTTTTACCTAAATTTTAATATTAATGGAATAATTCGTTACTTAAGTTCAAGCAACTTCGCAGCAGTTTGGCGCTCTTCTCTATTACCAAATTTAATAAAGTGTATAAGCGGATTTAATCCACTCTCTGCCACATCGGGATAGGTTTTTAAATACCAACGTGTATCAAAGTCAGGACTAGGGTTGCGCCCCTCTTGCGCACCAAAGCGCAGGTAGTGATCAATGGGATCTAAGCCTTGCTGTTCAACATCAGGGTATTGATTTAGATACCACTCTTTATCAAAAAAGCTTGAGAGTTCGATTAGTAGCTTTTGTTGCGCGAGTTTTTCGGCCCGTTTACGTTTTGGCGTTTGACGGAATTTACGCACTGGTACAGTGACTTTCCACAATGCCGAGTTGTGATGAGCCGTAAGCTCTTTTTCAAGCAGTGTTTTGCTGGCCAGCGCTTGAGCAAGCTCTAATTTCGTTAAGCGCACGCGTTTCGATAGGCTCGCTATTTTGGCATTGTTTGCTTTTAGCTGCTGTGCTTGCTCGGTTAACTGCTCTTGCTGCTGACTTACTTGCTCATCAAGAGCGCTTTTTTCGTTGTAGAGAGCTTCTAAGGCTTCTTGAACACGATGAAGCTCAGCAATAATCATGCTGTTTTCTTCTGTAAGCGTGTGGTTATGTTGTGTTAGCTCATCAATCTTATGGTGTTTTTTCTGCTCTAATGCCGAGAGTTTGTTTTGGCTTGCGGTATAGTCCGCGTTGAGTTGCGCGTATTGCTTGTTGTGTTGCGCAATAGTCTGCTCAAGCTCGGCGGAGCGTTTAGTTAAGCGTTGCTGCTGCGCCAATGCCTCATCTAAAGATTGTTTCGTATTATGTAGCTCGGTGACAAGTGCTTGGTTTTCCTGCTTTAACGCGGTTGTATCACTTTCCGCGTTTTCTAGGCGCTTAATGCTTGCTTGGTGTTGCTCTTCGGTTTGCTGATTTTGTAGCAGTGTGGACTCTAACGTCTCTTGCGTGCGATGCAACTCCGTTAAAAGCAGATCGTTTTCTTGGGTTAAATGTTGGATTTGGCGTTCACTGTCTTTGCAACGCGCTTCCCAGCTTTGCTTTTGTTGTTGCAATCCGTCCAGTTTTTCGTTGTGTTTATCCCGCTCGGCCTCATGTGCTTGCTTTAGGGCATCTAGCTTTTCTTGGTAGTCACGCTGTTGCTTATTGGCATACCGTAGTTGCTCAACCGCTTGCTGACTTTGCTGGGCTAAACCCGTCATATCGAAGGGTAACGTGGGGTAAGTATCACCCATTGGCAAGGTCACACTAAACAGCAGCTGTTCGAGTTGCGCAAGCTCAGGGTGCTGCGTGACATAATACGCCGCGAAAATGTCATATTCATCTTGTTGAGTGCGCGGTGCCATACTAGATGCGTCTGGCCATTCAATGCCCAAGGAGCACAACCACCCCTGCCACGCCTCAATATAAAAGGTCGCGTGAGTATGGCTAACCAGATTAACCTTGTGTTGGTGGTTTGGCAGCCATGCAAGCAGGGTTTTGGTAACGTGCATCCATTCGGCTAACGTTTTGTTAATGGCAGTTTCGTCACCACCATTGCGCAATGCATCGGCTAAGGTCGATTTTGCATCCCAAACGTGCAGCACTACGTCGTCAAAGGCCTGCAAATTTTGGTCGATATCCGTTAGCGTGCAAGGGGTGGCAATAATCACTGCCTCACTGTTGCCCATGCTACTTGTGCACGTTTGCACAACCGGAAACGGGCTGGTTTGCTGACTCAGCCACGCCTGCCACTGTGCACTCTTTATGGTGCTAGCAATGACTTTCATTTTTCTCTCCATTTCACCTAACCACTGGTTTAAATTGATTAATCGGTATATTCGGCGCTTTCTGTTTTACTTCTTTCTTTCGCGACATTGGGTATGCGATTGGTCGTCACGTCTGCCACCTGCTTCGGAGGCAATACCACGGTTGCTAACCCAATCCGTTGCATCATGTGTTGATTGATTTTTTTTACATCGTAACGCTGTAACGCTAATTGATAGCCCGCCGCTCCGTGTTGAATAATCCACTCAGGGTGGTTGATGTAGGCTTTCATCGCGTTAAATAGCGCCTGCGGATCATGCGGCGGAATTAATAAGCCGTTTTTTTGGTGTACTACGGTTTCTTTACACCCAGGGCCACTGGTGGTGATCACCGCCCGGCCCATCGCCATTGCCTCTTGGGTGCTTCGGGGCACGCCTTCTCGGTAGTAAGACGGTAAAACAAACACAGAGGATTTTTTTAGTGGAATACGCACATCATCGACTTTACCGGTGTAGTGAATAATTCCTTCATGCACTTTTTGTTTTAACAGCTCCGGGGATACCGCATCGCGTCCTTGATCGGGCGCACCTACCACCCAGCATTCAGCTCGATAACCGGCTTCTTTTAAGGCTTGTGCGGCCTGCAAGTAGTACCAAATACCTTTTTCATTGAGCAAGCGGCCAATAAATACAAAACGCACTGGTGCGGTCACCGGCGCTTGAAATTGGTAATGGTTCAGGTTTAAGCCGATCCCATTTATCAAATGCACTTGGCCGGTACGGATGTGGTTTTTGTCTATTAGGTCGCGCTTGTCGTCTGGGTTGAGTAAAAAAAGATGATGGCTAAAACGTAACGCACAGCGATAAAGAAACACTTGAACGTTCTGCAATATTTTTTGCTTTTTACTGAACCCGTTAGGTGGTGGCGTAAAAGGTCGCCCTAATCCTTCAATCTTAGCCACACGCAGTGGAACACCGGCTAAGGTTGCCGCCAACGTGCCATAAATAACCGGCTTAGCGAAATAACAAAACGATACGTCAATACGATACTGCTTAAATAATGTATACAGTTGATGCACCGTTTTAATATCTTGGTAAGGGTTAATCCCTAAACGGCTCAGCGAATAACGAATTGGCGTGGCGCCCAGCTCAAGGATACGTAGTTGCTGGGTAAAGGTCATTTCACTAACAAAGGCATACACGATGTGCCCAGCGGCAACCATGTCTTTTATTAGCTCACCACGAAACCCGACTAAGCTTTCCGCCAAGGTGCCGACGATGGCAATGGTTTTTTGTGTCATTTCACCCCTGCGAGTTGACGGGCGGTTTTGGCGACTAAGCCAGTTATTTTCTGGCTAAACCGTTGACGTTGTTGTTTTTGTTTTGCTAGCAATTCCACCGCCTCAAATGCGGTGATGTAGTAGCCCGAATAAGGATGGATATAAAGCGGATACCAAATATACGCGGCATAGATCAGCTCATCCAACGTGCGCTGCACATTGCGCCGCGCTACCGAACACTGATCGTCGGTCACGCCCCAGCCCGCATAAAAAGGCAGGCCATGACAAATCACGTGCTTGTCGCGGATCAGTGCTTCAAACCCCGCTAACGAACTCATCACATGTACGGCATCGACATGCGGGTAAAGATGCTCAATGCCCACATGGGCTTCTATTTGATCACACCACTGTTGGGCGCGTTGTTCGTTCTCGCCTGCTTTTCGTGCGCCTGCAATAACATCTGGATGCGGTTTATAAATAATGTATGCGTCTGGATATTGTTGGCGCACCTGTTGAAGAAGTTCCATATTGGTGCGCACATAGGGAGAGCCCAACGCAAGTGACGCATCAGATTCCACTTGGCCAACCACCAAATGTATTGGTTTTTGTGTGGTTGGCCGGTCCCAGGTCGCACCACCCGTGTTGTATTTGGTGAGTGATTGCGCCACCAATAGCTGTTTCAGAGCGCGCCCTTGTTGGCGTTCATGTTCGCTAAATTCATGATTAGCAAGGTAATGTTCAAGCTCTGAGGGCTGCGTGGCATCGAAATAGATCCCCATTTTATCCACCACCCAAGAAATGGGCTTGGCAAACAGCGCCCCTAACCCAACCGAACGAATAAAGCCATCTTCAACACGCAAGACCGACCGCGCCCCATAGGTGCGTTGACGGCTTCCCCAAATAAGCGGAGTTTCGTGACGTTGAATCGTGTCAGGTGCTGCATTGTGATGCATAAAACGCAACCGACTGCCTTGAAAAAAAGCACGAAAGCTTGGTCGCCAGTATGGGTTAACACCACAGGCCACTAAATGGCTGGGCGTGCGTCGCCGACCGGCCATTTGCACAGCCAACCACGAAATAGCAGCCAATGGTGTGATGTTTTTGAGCGTGTCAGGGTGTTGAACACACACATCGCTGTGCAGCCATGTGGCCAACAATAACTGTTGTATTTGTGCCGATGACCAGTGTTTTACATACCCAAGCGTGCATCCGGTTTGATGCATAACGTTGGCGAGCAGTGATTGTGCCGTTCCTGGCAAAGTGACAAAGGGCACACCATACATAGCGGCTTCAACCAGTAGCTCACCTCGCCCGCTGATCACACATTTTGCATTAGCAACCCAGTGAATGGGCCGACTCTCGGTATTCAGTTGCTGCCACAAAAATAGGGGCTGTTGTTGACGTGCATGCGCCAAAACCTGCATGACACGACGAGGAACATGGGATTGTCTATGTAACTGTTGGTCAACCAGCACAAACCAAATATGGGCGTTGTATTGCCGCGCATACTGTGCCGCTTTCTGGATCGCCGCTTGGCTTACATCATCAGGCTCGAGAACCATCAGCACATAGCTCCGCGGATCGCTAGGCGGTTGTGCGGTTGAATGTGCGTGATCCAATCCAAGCACACTGAGTTGATGGCGCGTTACACTGTCTAGCCATTGCTGATGGCTTTTTGTCCATCCCTGTTCAGCCTTTGGCTCGGCATGATTCAACCCAATGCTCAACAAGGCTTGAGGTTTTGCCGCTTTTGGCGTGAATCGGTGTATAAATGGCGCGGGAGGTATTGGCCAAATCAGTTTATCCCTCTGAGTTTTTGCCATGTTACGCCATCAGTCTCGATGATCTCGGATGATACTGCGGCCAAGATGGACAACAGCGAAGAAGAACAAACTCATCAGGCTCCACACCACCCAGTTGTGAAAACGACGAGGCTCAGTCGAGTATTCCGGTAAGCTCGGGTATTGCAGCACAGACACTTGCTTCAATTTACGCGCCGTTTCAACCCGTGTGGTCTCCAGCGCCGTTAACGCGTTTGAGTAGAGTTCAAGTGCAAACTTAGCCTGCATTTCTAAGGTTTGATATTCGGCAGTTACACGGTTAAGCGCGTGATCTTTATTTTGCGTCAGCAATCGCTTTTCTTGCTGCACTTGCGTTTCTAAAGCATCAATTTCACTTTTAAGCCGCTGCATTTCTGGCGAACGCGCAGTTTGAAAACTGCTCAGCGCTTGTCGCTTTGATTGTGTAATTGCCAATTGCCCTTTTAATTCAGCAATAATCTTCAAGGTTTCTTCAACCGTCGCTTTGGGCGAAATAAGGTTATGTTGGTTTTGATAGGCCAGTAGTTTTTCACGCGCTTGATGCAAACGCTCCGACATGTTTTTTACTTGTTTTTCAATAAAGTTCAGTTGCTCTTGCGCTAAGCGACGCCCCATTGCATTCATATGCTTTTCACCTTCATTCAGTAAGGTTTTAGCAATGCGCTGCGCCATTTCGGGCGTATACGCTTCAACGCGAATACGCAATACCTTGGTGTAGTCGTCAAATTCAATGTTGATTCGCTTGCGTAGGTATTGATGGAACATTTCCAACGGAACATCGGCACTGGATAAACGCGCAATAAAATCGATGTTGTCTTGCGCGTAATGGTGGCGAAGATCGAGATCCTTTTGGAGTTTGATCGTCATATCTACCGATTCAAGGTGCTCTTTTAATAGCAACAAATCACCGGCCCCTGATGTGCCCGAAAGCAATGATGAAACACTGAAACCTGTAGGGATAATTTCTGGGCTTTTTAATACTACATTGGCTTGCGAAACGTAGCGATCGGTGGCGAGTAAGCCGTAATAAATACCGGCAGCGACAATAATGCCCAAGCATAAAAACCACTGTAAATGCTTACGAAGAACTACTTTCATTTTTTAATACTCTTATGATAATCGTGTATGGCATCTTCTAGGTCGTCATACCAAATAGCTTTACCTTCATGAACCCAAAGCCCTGCTTGGCAGAGATCTTTTAAGATTCCTTCGCTGTGCGACACCATAATAATGCTGGCTTGACCAATGCGGTCTTTAAAGGCTTTAGTGGCTTTTTGCCGAAAGCTTTTGTCCCCGACTGCGGTGGCTTCGTCTGACAAATACACATCAAAATCAAAGGCGAGTGATAAACCAAAAGACAAGCGACTTTTCATCCCGCTTGAGTAGGTGCGAATGGGCTTATCAAACGCGGCACCAATTTCGGAGAAGTCTTGAACAAATTGAATAATGCGTTCAATTTTGCTTTCATCACCGTGAATACGCGCGACAAATTTTACGTTCTGGCGCCCAGTCATATTGCGCTGAAAGCCGCCACTTAAGCCAATTGGCCAAGAAACACTGCACTTTCGCTCGATGGTGCCTTGGTCGGGCATATCCATGCCGGAGAGTAATCGCAACAAGGTGGATTTACCGGCCCCGTTCTTGCCTACCACGCCCACACTTACCCCCTGCGGAATGGTAAAGTTCACGTCTTTTAATACCCAATTGCTACCAAAGGGGCCGTGGTAGCGCTTAGACATGTTTTTAACTTCTATCATGCTGACATTAATCTTGATTTAAACCGCACATGCAGCATTAGTCCCAATAGGCTCGCCACCAGCGCGCATTGCACGGGGTAGAGTAAACTGACGCCACTGAGCATGTAGTAGCCATGAAAGTAAGCATGGCGGAGCAATTCCAACACATGCACTAGCGGGTTATACATCAACACTTCGCGCAATTCATGAGGCAGAGCCTTGAGAGGAAACATTGCGCCCGACAACATATAAAGCGGAAACATCAGTAACTTAACGATTTTCTCGACTTCTTCCGCAATAGTCGCCACCACAGATAGCACTAGGCCAAAACTGAGCCCTAGCCACCACGCCAACACCCACATTGCGATAACAATCAAGGGTTCATCGGGGCCGCGATAGCCGCCGAAAAACATCAATGACACCACAATGAGGCTTAGCACCACACTGCGAATGGTGAATTCCAGAAACGCGCGGACAATAACAGGGTCAAGGGGGTGTACTTGGCGATAAGCAAACAGAGAGCTATTGGCGCGTATCGCTCCCATGGAGCGCATCATGGCATCGCGAAAAACCATGAAGGTGATAATGCCGATGATCAGCCAAGGGATAAATTCCGCCCCTTGAATGTACTTTATTCGCCCCATCAGTTGCCGCACCCCAATAAAGATCATGAGGTGAAGGATGGGCTCGAGCAAAATCCAGCTCCATCCGAACCGGTCCGCGCTCATGCGTGCCATGGCTTCGCGCATAAACAGTGCATGCCAAACGTGTTTGCAGACTTTTAATGGATGCCGAGGTTGATAACTCATTACAAGTCCATGATCACTTTGGCTGATACCGCAATTTGATAGAGGATTTGGGTCAGGGTTGACGCTAATTGCAGGTTTTTGGTTGCCGCTTTCGGGAGCACAAGAATTTGGTCTCCGGCTTGCACCGCAAAGTCTTTAGCCGACACCACTTCACCATTCTGACGCACGATTAGAATGTTGTCTTCATTGGCATGTTGGCTAAAGCCACCCGATGCTTCAATATAATCAATCGCGGTTTTACCCGGGGTAAAGACGATTGATTGCGGTACAAAGACTTCACCGGTGATCAGCACAGTACTGCTGCGCTCAGGTAGCCGGATTACATCACCATCTTGTAAGCGAATATCGGTCAGTTTGCCTTGGTTGGTTACTACCATAGTGCCATCCGGCTCGACTTGAGAGGCTTTTTGAACAAACTGGCTGATCAGTTCCGCTTCTCGTACACGAATCGATGATTCTTCTGCGGTTGAAGAAGACGCACCTAGGTAAGTCGCCTCAAGGCGTCGCAAGCTCTCATCCAACGCTTTTTTCTGGCGTTCGGCAACGCTGACGCGGGACAGTGAAATTTGTTGATAATTCGTTTCTTGCGGGTCAACGGCCACACTGGTTAACAGTTCCGCCAGCGTGGTATTTTTGGGCAATACAAAATTTGATTGTCCTGTAAACGCACCTTCTAATTTAACGACGATTTGTTGATCTTTGCTGTCGCCAACAAAGACCAGTTCATCGCCGTCCGCAACGTCGACATGAGTGAAATCTTGCAAGGATAAGTAGTGCGCAATCCACTCTTTGTTACGTGTACCCCGTTGCAATACATGAGTAACGGCAGGATCCAATTGCGTGAGTGCTAGGATCTCCTCTCCTTGAGTATTGCTATCTTTCAGTTCAAAACGGAATGTGCGACCGATATCTCCTTTCACTACGACGGTCGGCTTTCGCTTTGTCACTAATAAGGTGTCGCCTTGTTGCAACTGAGGGTGAGTGAGCTCCCCTTCTAGCATGTATTGATACAGATCTAATTGACTGATGACTTTGCCATCGCGCAACAGCGAAATCTCTCGATAGCTACCTAGCTGATCATCAATACCGCCGGCTTGATCCAGAAACATTAACGCTGAATCGCTTGGCACGCCTGAATATCGGCCAGGGTTTTCAACAAAACCTGCGACAAATACTGAGATAGGCTGTACGCCTTGCAAGTTAGTGTATACGCGAACTTTATCTGAATAGGTTTTGCGTATCGCGGCTGACACTACGGTATTTAAACGGCTGTTGGGGATCCCTTTAACATTCACTGGGCCAATTGAGGGAATAAAAATGTTGCCTTGTGCATCAACCGGTAAGGTACGCTCCATTTCAAAGGCGCCCCAGGTTTTTATCGTGACCTGATCGCCGGGCAAAATACGGTAATTGGGATTAAGCCCGTCCGACCGTAGGCCACGAAAACCGCCTTGGAAGAGCGAGTAACCAAAGGGATGAATATCAGCGTCATCGCGAGTTGTTTGCTGATTCTGAACGGGGCCGTAATTCGATGATTGCCAATTCGCTTTGACAGTGTCGTCAGAGGCGTTTGCGGTACTGGATACGCCTTGTGCTTGCTTAGCGGCTGCCATGAGCTCACTGCGTGAAGCGCTTTGTGCGGCTGTTGTAACCGTAAACGCAATTAGAAAAATAGTGATTAGTCTTTTCATTCTTGTTGGTTCTCTGGAAATCAAAGTTAGGTGCTACAACCCACTCTTGTTAGGCCTGTTAAGGAAGCCCTAGTGCTTGGCGGCACGGGGCTTATCGCGAGGTGTAAATCGACGCGCGAGGCGATAAGCGCTAGTTACGAAACGCTCGCACAATGCCCCAACCTTGGGGGTATTCACAAAGGTTGTACTGCGAGGTTTGCGTGGATTTCAGAGACGAGGCGACGTGACGCATGGCGAAACACGTCGTGCCAATTGCGGAAAAGTAGCGTTGCTCAATAAGAAAGGATTGCTCGCCTGTTTGAAGAGACAGCGAGACTGTATCGCCAACATTCATTTGGCTACCCAATTTGGTATCACTGTGCTGAATATACTCAATGGTGTGATTGGGCATGCCAGACACCACACTGTAGCTATCTGCTTGCGACGTGGGGTAAGACGAGCAGCCTGCGAGCACGAGCAGCCCACAAGGTAGAATAAGTTTACACAGAACATTCATAGCCAAAACCTTACTGATCAACATCTTTAAGT
>NZ_MUFM01000049.1:0-14681 GCF_001996125.1 Salinivibrio sp. PR932
GATTGGAATATATAAAAAGGCATAAACTAAGGATAAGAATCCACTGCGTAAGATACGGCTCATGCGAGTGTCTCCTTACGATTCATCCATTTGCCAACCCGCCAATAGGCGAACAACATCAGACCCATGAGAACGGTCAGAGAAATACTGGCTGCGGAACCAAATGGCCAATCTCGTACATTGAGGATTTGGCTCTTAATCACATTACCAATCAGGAGGTTTTTCGCCCCACCCAATAAATCAGAGACATAGAACATGCCCAAGGCGGGCAGTAATACCAACAAACTGCCAGCAATAATCCCCGGAGTGGTTAAGGGAAGGATCACGCGAATAAAACGTTGAACCGTATTCGCGCCAAGATCGCGCGCCGCTTCAAGGTACGCGTTGTCCAGCTTTTCAATGCTGGAATACAAGGGCAAAATCATAAACGGTAGCAAGATGTAGACAAGACCAATCATGACCGCGTATTCGGTATACATAATGCGAATGGGGCGCTCAATCACGCCAAGCCACATCAGGCTTTCGTTCAATAAGCCGCGCGTGCCGAGAAAAATCTTAAGGCCATAGGTACGGATCAGTGAATTCGTCCAGAAGGGCACAATGACCAAAAAGAGCATTAACGGACGCATGCGTTTTGGCATTCTGGCGATGATAAACGCGAACGGGTAACCGATTAACAAGCAAATCAGGGTCGCGATGGCTGCCATATAGAACGAATGCCATACCACCTTGGCGTAGAGAGGATCCAATAACTTGGCATAGTTACTGAGTGTGAAGGTCATCTCAATCAAGTTGGCATCGTCACGGGTTAAGAAACTGGTGATGATGATCATCAGGTTGGGCATGAAGACAAAAACCAATAACCAACCGACAACCAAGCCAATGATGGCGGTTTGCAGGTTAAGCTTTTTCATCGGCCAATACCACCTCCCAGCTTTCAACCCAAGTGATTGCTACTTTTTGGTCGAGTGAGTGGTCAACATCCGGGTCATCTTCGTTAAAGAATTCGCTGACCATTACGGTTTGCCCTGATGGCATCTCGAGCACAGAGTCTAGCGTCATGCCTTTATAGTTACGTTCACGCACGTAGCCAACTAGGCCATTGGGGTTAGCATCATTACTGATTTCTTCAATGCGAATATCTTCTGGGCGCAGCAAGACTTTAACTTGATCGCCGGCATGCACATCCAGTTTGCAGTAGACCTCACATTCACGCGATTCAATACGCGCCCAAATGCGTTGCTCATCCATCCGTTTGATTACGGTAGCATCGAACACATTGATCTCACCGATAAAGCGCGCCACAAACAGGTTCTTCGGCTCTTCGTAAATCTCACGAGGGCTACCGTCTTGCTCGATTTCACCATCACGCATCACCAAAATCCGGTCGGACATCGACAGTGCTTCTTCTTGGTCATGTGTGACAAAGATAAAGGTGATCCCCAGTTTACGTTGTAGCTGTTTGAGTTCCATTTGCATGCGCTTGCGCAGCTTATAATCCAGCGCGGATAAAGACTCATCTAACAACAACACTTTCGGTTTATTGACAACAGCACGAGCAATCGCAACACGTTGTTGCTGGCCACCTGATAGTTGATGTGGCTTACGCGACGCATAATGGTCAAGCTGCACCATACGCAGCGCTTCCATCACCCGAGGCTCGATCGTCGTACGATCCACGCCTTGCATCCGAAGTCCGAACGCAACGTTTTCGAATACGCTCATGTGCGGGAAAAGGGCGTAGCTTTGGAATACCGTATTTACGTGGCGCTGTTCGGCGGGGATATCCGTGACATCCTTGCCATCAATAATGACATGGCCGCTGTCCGCATCTTCAAGGCCAGCGATAAGACGTAATACCGTTGTTTTCCCGCAGCCAGAAGGGCCGAGGATAGTCAGAAATTCACCATCGTTAACGGTGAGATTGAAACGGGAAATGATTTCTTTGCCGTCAAAGCTTTTGGTCAGAGATTTAAGCTCAACAACCGGTTTGTGAGATACATGCGCGTGGTTCAATGGTTCGTTCTCTCCCTACCTGGCAAATTGTTGTTCGCGGATTTACCCATAAAATAGACGGCGCATGATAGACGTGCATCCTGCTAAGTTAAAGCAATTTTTTACACATTTTCGCTGTGCTCAAATCCGCCGCTATTATCGGTAAATCATGATACATCCTTGATGTTAACGTTGGGTAAAAATAGCACGGATTCCTTGTTTTCTGGTGAGATTGGTTTTTGGCTATTGGTAACAGTCAGATATACTGTCAACAACAGCCATGACAAATAACGATTATGAGTCAACAAGATTTCAACAATGCGCTACATATTGGTGGGTCGATAGAGACCGCACTCAACGGTCGATATCGCCTCGAGCCATTTGAGATTATTAAAGAAGCGTTCACGCTGACATTTAAACACTTCTGGTCCTTTCTGCCCGCGGCTTTATGCTTGTTTGCCGTTCAAGTTGGTATTCTAGTGTTAATGCTGACGTTACTTCTGGGCGATCCCTCTCATTTATTCGAGGGGTTAGTCGGGCAGCGCGAAATGACCACAGATATGGTGTCATCCGTGTGGTTATCTAACTTTACCTCTGAGGTGCTGATTGCCCCTTTGTATGCAGGTGCAAGCTTGATGGGGTTGGCGCATGCAATTGGGTTTAGATCCAAACCTCGCCATTTAGTTAAGGGATTGGCGTTTGCACTGCCTGTCACTGTGGTGATTTGTTTGTCTGCGACGTTACAAAGCGTTGCCAGTATGATTTTTCCATTATTGAGCTTATATGTCGCGATGGTCTTTTCAATGGCACCGCTACTGATTTGTGAAAAACGTTTGACGCCGTTAAAGGCGATGGCGGTTTCTTTCCGTGCCGTCAACAAGAAAGTGCTAGCCCTTGCTACGATTTATGCGGTGGTCGGTGTGCTATTTCTCATTTCTTTTGTTACCGCTGGCTTTGCATTGGTTTGGGCATTACCCTTTCTGTTCAATGTTAAGGGTGTGATTTACCGCGAGATGTTTGGTGTCGGCGTCGAGGTGACGGTGTCACAAAATAACGATAACAATGCCACCCCTGAAACATCCCATTCGTCAGGCAACGATACTTTTGATGCCTGATTGGCGTTTAGCCCGTACACGGAGTGTCCATGAAAAAATTAACCAGTGCATTGGTATTGGCAGCTTGTATGAGCTTGCCTGCCCATGCCGATACCATGAGATTTAGCTACAGCAAATTGTTCACTCAGCTCAAGCATAATGTTGAAGAAGGGCACCCCGATATTGGTGTCGCGTATTTTATGGTTTCGCCTGACACCGGCGAAGTGTGCCCCATATCTCGAGCGTGGATGCGCAAAAAGGAGCATTACGAAGCCTTTGATATCCCGCCATCGCAAGCCTTGCCGCTGCCACTGGATAACCAGTTACGCAAAGTGAACCCAGATGTATTTGTGGAAACACCTGCGGGCATGACCTGCGACATCTCTTTTCAGGTTCTAGTGAATACGCCGGTTGATCAGCAACTGACGGGTGAACAAATTCAAGACTGGTTGCCGCAAATGGATGCGATGATGAAAAATCTCGGCGGTATGTTTGCGTCGTGGTTTATGCCGAAAACGCAGGGCGTCGTGGTGCATTTTGGCCCAGATGTTAGCGGTAATGTGGTATCAACAACTGGCCAATCGTACGTGATTGAGAATCGTAGAGTGACCATTGATGCCAGTGCGTTGCAACCGGAGTCACGCTTAACGCTTCCAGCCACGCCAATTAAAATATCACCATGGCTACCGAAAGCCCCTTCCTCTTGATACAAAAAAAGCGCTCTTAGAGCGCTTTTTTACGATAATGAACGGGTGAGCTATTGGCTCACGTTCATCACATTTAACGTTAATGCCGGGTCTACCTCAACCACATCATCATTATCGGGGGTCGGGTTGGTAAAGGTTTCTTTATCGAAGGCAGTGTCTCCATCGCCTTCATAGGCCATACCTGCTGCCACTGATTTGAAATCAAACAAGTTAAAGTCAGCCATGTGCGAAGGCACCACATTTTGCATCGCACGGAACATGGTCTCAATACGTCCAGGAAAACGCTTATCCCAATCACGCAGCATATCCTTGATCACTTGGCGTTGCAGGTTAGGCTGCGAGCCACATAGGTTGCATGGAATAATTGGAAACGCTTTTTGCTCCGAGTAACGCTCAATGTCTTTTTCGCGACAATAGGCCAGAGGGCGGATCACCACATGTTCCCCGTTATCAGAGACAAGCTTGGGCGGCATGCCTTTCATTTTGCCACCATAAAACATGTTTAAAAATAAGGTTTCAAGTATGTCGTCGCGATGGTGGCCCAAGGCAATTTTAGTGGCTCCCAACTCTTTAGCCGTACGATACAAAATACCGCGGCGTAAGCGTGAGCAGAGTGAGCACGTTGTTTTGCCTTCCGGCACTTTATCTTTCACAATCGAGTAGGTGTCTTCTTCAACAATCTTATACTCGACGCCGAGACTCTCAAGATACTCTGGCAAGATATGCTCGGGAAAGCCGGGCTGTTTTTGGTCTAAGTTGACCGCGATAAGCTCAAACGAAATGGGGGCGCTTTTTTGCAAGCTTTGTAGCATATCTAGCAGTGTGTAACTGTCTTTTCCGCCAGATAAACACACCATGATGCGATCGCCATCTTCAATCATATTGAAGTCAGCAATGGCTTGGCCGGTATTACGGCGAATGCGCTTTTGCAGTTTATTAAACCCGTATTTTTGTGCTTTGGTCAGCTCTTGCGTGCTCATAAGTACTTTCGCGTGATGGGCAGCCCAACCACGTTGCGCTGCAGTGAATGCATGAATGGCGGGTATGATACGGATTTTGGCTATAAATGCCAGCAGCAGGCAGTGAATAGCACTGCCTGCTGGGGTTGAAGGATTAATCGTTAGCGCGAGGATCAAGTGGGCTGATGTAACCATCCGGCTTGATCGCGAGCAAGTCACAATCCAGTTGATCAATCATATGTTCTGCCGTATTACCAATAAAGACCGCAGAGAGGCCGGTTCGCCCTGTTGTGCCAAGGATCACCAGCTCTGCATCTAATTCACGTGCAATCTCGGGAATAACATCTTCAGGCAATCCCTCATGCACATGTGTGCGTGCCTCTTCAATGTGATGACGCTGACGCAGTGCTTTCATAGCGGTGAGGTGGTGACCCCTGACCGCATCGGTGTACGAGGTGGGATCAAACTCTGGTAGCTCGATAGTAATGTTCACCGGTGTTGCAGGGTAGGCATTGGCTAGATGAAGCTCAGCACCAAGCATGGCGCTCATCACTTCACCTTCATCTACGAGTTTGTCATTCAATGCGGCGTGTGTTTCGCTCTCAGAAGCAACGTGTACGGACGCAATGATTTTGCCTTTGTCTGGCCATCCGTGCTCTTTCACCAGCAATACGGAACTTGGGCATTTGCGTAATAGATGCCAGTCCGTTGGGGTAAAAATCACGGATCCCAAAGTATCATGCTTGTGCGTGGCCTTAACCACTAAGTCATGCTGATGGCTAAGGACTCGCTCAACAATGGCTTCATAAGGACGGTTATGCCAAACCACCTCTTTTTCAATATCACAACCTTGAGCATTGTGTGACTGAATGATGTCATTCATCCATTCTTCACGTTGGTGCATCACGCCATTTCGCATTGCTTGACGCTCATCGGATGAGAGCATCGAGGTCATTTCATAAGAAAAGTCATAAATGGCAAGAAATAGGGTTAGCTTTACATCCGCATCGCAACGCTCACTCAACGTGACTGCGCGAGACAGTGCGGGCTGTTGGTCTTGAGCGGGGTCGATCACAACCAGAAGATTTGTATACCTGGACATATCTGCCTCCTTAGCACAGATGCACCGTGTAGTTTCAATGTAACGCACTACATCTAAGAGAGCGATATAAAATCGAGATAGGAGAGTAAAAAAGAGAAATGGCGCATAAAGCGCCATTTGTTAAGTTCTTGTTTGTATGCCGAATCGGAGATTTAAAGCTCTTCTCCAGCTAACCGTGATAGCTCTTCTAAATTTAAAACCGTGATGTACTTGCCTTTAACAGCAAGAATTTCTGATTTTTGGAAACGTCCCAACAGTCGGCTAATTGTTTCAACGGTAAGGCCGAGATAGTTGCCAATATCACCACGGGTCATCGTTAGTCGGAACTCGCGAGGAGAAAATCCACGTTGAGCAAATCGTTTAGAAAGACTGTAGAGGAAGGCTGCAAGACGTTCTTCGGCGGTTTTCTTTGAAAGGAGCAAGATCATATCTTGATCTCCTTTAATCTCATTACTCATCAACCGCATGATTTGTTGCCTTAATTTTGGCATAGAGCCTGACAATTCATCTAGCGTCTCGTAAGGAATCTCACAAATCATTGAGGTTTCAAGCGCTTGCGCAAAACTTGGATGCTCTCTCTCGTTAATGGCATCAAAGCCAACCAGATCGCCCGCTAAATGGAACGCGGTAATTTGTTCATCACCTTGTTCGGTGATAGTGTAGCTTTTGATGGTTCCTGACCGAATTGCGTAAAGTGCTCGAAGATGATCACCCGCTTTGAACAACTCTTGGCCTTTCTGAATAGGTTTTTTTCGCTCAATGATGCTATCCAGTTGATCCAACTCTTGCTCATTTAACGTAAAGGGAATACATAACTGGCTGATACTGCAATCCTGACAATGAATTGCACAGCCGCCAGATTGTACCCGCCGAGTGATGATCTTATTAGACACCATACACCTGCCTGAAATAAAAAACGTCGTTAGTAATATTACACCATCATGGCGTACTCGGTCGACCTTATCCTTAAGGTCTATCTACAAAAGTAACTTTAATGCGCCATAAGCTGTATAAACCCCATACAGTGCCATGAGTGTAGCACATGTCAAGCGTACTAGTTGATTGTTGAGTATGGGTTTGATCCGCTCCGCAAGTACACCCACAGTGATCATTGCGGGCAGAGTACCAAGCCCAAAGCCAAACATAATCAGTGCGCCTCCTGATGCGCTACCTGCAACCGCTGACCAACTGAGGGCAGAGTAGACAAGTCCACAGGGCAACCAGCCCCACAGTAAACCAAATGGAAGTGCATAGGTTGGTGATTTGAGCGGTAATAGCTTAGAGGAAAGCGGGGAAACACGCTGCCACAGCTTGCCACCAACCCGTTCAATATAACTTAGACCATTCCAAATATGGGCCAGATAAGCCGCAAGCAACAGCATCATGACAGCAGCAAAAAGGCGTAGTATCGCCAGCTGATGGGTGAGGTCACTCATGGCAAGGATAGAGGCAACCGCCCCGCCAATAAGTGCACCCGCAATGGTATAGGAGGTGATTCGTCCAAGGTTATACAAAAGTAGGTAGGGCCATTTAGCCTTATTTTGGGGGATGCCGAGTGACATTGCCGCCGCCACACCGCCACACATTCCAATACAATGTCCGGCACCGACCAAACCAATGACGAAGGCGCCAATAAAATCAACGTTAGTCATACAAGAGCTCGTTTAGGAGTGTTTAGATGAGTGCTGGTTGTCTGGCTCGTTTTCGTTGCGCTGTGTATTTTGCTCTGGCTCTTCCTCATCAAATAGAATTGATGAGCCTTGGCGCTCTAAATCTTCAAATTGATCGGACTTCACCGCCCAAATAAACACCACAGCAGCCACACAGACCAGCATGATGGCAATTGGGATCAAAATATAAAGGCTGGCCATAAGGTTTCCTTACTTTCGGTTGAGCAGACGGAGTGAATTTGAAACCACAATAATGGAACTAGCAGACATGCCGACCACAGCAACATAAGGCGCGACAAACCCCATGACTGCTAAGGGAAGAATGGTGACATTGTATCCCAGAGCCCATGCGAGGTTTTCGGCAATGATACGTCGCGTACGACGCGCGAGTTGCCTCGCCGTAAGCAGTTTTTCTAGGTCATCGCTTAGTAACACCATATCGGCAGAGGCTTTGGCGATATCAGTACCACCTCCCATTGCCACCGACAGGTGCGCGCCTGCGAGTACAGGGGCATCATTAACACCATCGCCGACCATTAATGTAATCGTATCGCTTGAAAGCTCCTGAAGATACGCCAGTTTTCCTTGTGGTGATACACCTGATATCACAGTTTCAATGCCAAGCTGGTTTGCGACCATGTCGGCATTGGCTGATTGATCGCCTGTGAGCATGGTGGTTTGAATGCCTGCGCTTTTGAACGCAGCAATCAAGGATGCGCTGCTTTCTCGAATGGGATCATTAAGCGAGAAGGCCGCAATCGGAGTATCATCACACGAGAGAACGACAGGGTAATGACTAAACGCCGTCTCCGTTGTCGTCAGCGCAAAATTCGGTTTGCCGATACGCCACTGTTGGCCGTTTATCGTGCCACTGATCCCTAGCCCAATGTGGTTATCGGCGTCAACGACTTCATAGCACTCTGACGCTCTCAACTGAAAAGCGTGGGCAATCGGGTGGTTGGCAAACGTTTCTAAGCTGGCGGCAATGTCCAGTACGTTTTGTTCATCATATTCAGGATTGAGGATCGCGACATCACTGATCTCAATCTTACCTTCTGTCAGGGTACCCGTCTTGTCGACAACCAACCGATTGACTTTCGTTAACGTCTCCAGCACATGACTGCGGCGCAACATGATACCGAGCTGACCAAAGGTTGAAGTTGAGCAGGTTAATGCGGTCGGTGTTGCTAAAGACAGTGCACAAGGACAGGTCGCCACCAACACTGACAGCATGATCCAAAATGCATCGTCAGGTCGCTCAAAATGCCAATATAACCACGTTGAGGCGGAGATAAGTAAAATCGCGGCGACAAAGTAGCGGGCAGTTTTGTCCGCGAGGACAGCGACTTTTGGCTTCGCCATTTGCGCTTCGTCTTGTAGGCGAACAATGTTGGCGACTAATGATTCTTTATGATTGGCTGTCACTTCAAGGTCGACGTTACCTTCAACATTCATGGTCCCCGCGTAAACAACGTCTCCCTCTTGTTTCATTTGCGGCAGTGACTCGCCGGTGAGCATCGCTTCATCAACCGAGGTTGTGCCGGTTAGTACCACACCATCGGCAGGGAAAGGCTCACCTGGCAACACGCGTATTTTTTCTCCTACCGAGAGGCTATTGGCAGGCACTGCTTCACCATCAAGATAGCGCGCCATTTTCGGTACCAGCTTGAGCAAATTTGCACTCGCGGCCGCCGCTGTGCGTCTTGCCCGCATTTCCAGAAAACGCCCCAGCAGTAAGAAGAAAGTAAACATCGCGACCGATTCAAAAAAGACTTCCCCTTTACCGGTAACGGTCGCGTACAAACTTGAAAAATAGGCAAAGAGCAGGGCGATAGAAACGGGCACATCCATACCCAGTGTGCGTGCTTTTAAGTTTCGCCACGCATTGGTGTAAAACGGAAGCGCGGAGTAAAGCAGCACGGGGGTGGCAAAGATGAGGCTTATCCAACGGAAATAGTTTCGGAAGGTTTCATCCATATCGCCAAAGACTTCAAAGTACATCGCCACCGCCAGCATCATGACTTGCATGGTAGCGAGGCCTGCAATCCCTAGACGATAGAGGTATTGCTTCATATTACGGTGGTATTGCTGCTCTTGTTTATCCGCTTCAAACGGCGCAGCTTTGTAACCGAGCTGGTGAATGTGTGTAAGAATAGTGCTGAGTGATGTTTGGGTTTGATCCCAACGCACGGTCGCACGGTTCGTGGTGGTATTGACTTGGATATGCGTGACACCTTTGGCGCGCTGTAATTGCTTTTCAATTAACCATGCACAAGCCGCACATGACACGCCATCGAGTGACAACGTCACCTCTTTTTGTTCGGCAAGATCACGTACAAATTCGCGTTGAACATCTTCATTGTCATATAACGACAGTGATTTGAGCTCTTCCGGCACAAGGTCGGCTTTGTCTGCTTGGGTGGTTCGATATTGATAATAAGAACTCAAACCACTGTCTACGATAGTGGTTGCCACTGCTTGGCAACCGGGACAGCACATTAGACGAGGTTGATCAAAGATCACAACTTGATAGGTGTCGCCAGTCAAAACTGGCTCACCACAGTGATAACAGGAGTGGGTCATGATTACTGCTTACCGCTTAATGTCCAATCACTTGAGAGAGGGAAATTTACCCGTCCGTTTACCTTCCAACTATCGTCAAATGACGAGATCTCAACAAACCACGGCCCCTCAATTGGCTCGGCAAGATCAATATGATAAATGCCCGCTTGGTTCGGATTCACCATCGCATTGATGTCTTTCCGCTCTAGCGTGCGGTGTTGGACATGTACCCGAAGGGTTGGGAAACGTTCAAGTTCGCCTTTATTGAGCGCAATGCGTAATGCGTCCGGCGTCGTCGATAGACTAGCGGAAACGCCTTTTTGCGCCGCCACACGAAGTTTAGAAAGGTCGACGTTAATCGCTTTTCCTTTTTTATAATAATCTTCAGCCACAAGCGACACTGAGTTCAATGAGAACACTGTCACTGTGAGCAAACTGGCGACAACAACAGAAGCGGGAAGCGCGATAAGGAACCAAGGCCAGAACTGCTTGTACCAGGGCTTTATCATGGGGAACACCTTTGCTTGAGCGTTTAAAAAAGCCCCTGCGGAACAGGGGCCATGTTCACACGTAAGTGCTTATTTTACTTCGGGGTTACTCAAACGCCATACATAAGCAGAGAGCAACTGAATTTTTTCTTCACCGAGGATATCTTTCCACGCAGGCATCACACCTTGGCGACCGTAGCGGATAGTGTCTTCGACTGCACGGCGAGAGCCACCGTATAGCCAGACGTTATCGGTGAGGTCTGGTGCGCCGAAGGCAGGGTTACCTTTACCATCTGTACCATGACAGGCAGCACAGACAACAAAGCGCGTCTTACCTTTTGCGGCCATTTGCGCGTCAACCTTACGACCAGAAAGACTCAAGGCATAGGCAGCGACTTCTTTTACGCCGTCTTCACCCATGGTGTCTAACCACGCTGGCATGTTACCTTGGCGACCATGCATCAAGGTTGCCTTGATGGTTTGTGGTTCACCGCCGTATAACCAAGCTTCGTCGGTCAGGTTAGGGAAGCCCGCTTGGCCACGTGCATCAGAACCGTGGCATTGTGCACAGTTTTGAATAAACAAACGTTGACCAACCTTTAAGGCTTCTTCGTTATCCGCAATTTGCGTAATAGGGCGAAGCGTTTTCCCGTCTTCTTGATAAGCAAGCTTACGGAAGGCTTCACCAAACACTTTGTCTGCGGCTTCTAGTTCCATCGCGTACTGGTTGATGTGCTGCGCTTCTTGCGCTTTCGCCATCAATTCACGCGACTCCTCGACGCTTCTTATATCCTGATAAGAACTTTTCCAACCTAGAACGCCGGCAAAGTTACCTAAACCTGGATACAAGATTAGATACCCAACCCCAAACACTAACGTGGCCCAAAACATGTAAGACCACCACTTGGGAAGTGGGTTATTCAGCTCACGAATACCGTCGTAGTCGTGACCCATATCATCCCCTTCGGCAACACCCATCTTATCTTTGGTCGTCCAAATGATAAGGGCTGCACACCCTGCAATGGTGCCGAGTACGATGATTGTTACAAAGAGACTCCAAAACGTACTCATTCGCGATTATCTCCTGTCTTGTCTTTGGACTTATCCTGGTCCTCATCGGCGAACACCAGATTGGCCGCATCATCAAAGTGCTTTTTGCGACCTTTGCTGTAAGCCCAAATAACGATCCCAATGAAGCTAACAAATAGGACTACTGTCCAAATACTATGAAAGGTGCCGATATCCATAGGCCCTCCTTTTTTACTTCATTGCATGACCGAGTGACTGAAGATATGCAATCAGTGCTTCGATCTCTGTTTTACCTTCAACTGATGCCTTCGCATTCGCGATGTCCTCATCGGTATATGGCACACCGAATTGGTCACGGAACAGCTTCAACTTAGCCGCAGTGGTTTTTCCATCTAGCTTGTTTTCAGCAAGCCAAGGGAAACCTGGCATATTTGATTCAGGCACCACGTCACGCGGGTTAATCAGGTGGACACGATGCCATTCATCAGAATAGCGGCCACCCACACGTGCAAGGTCAGGACCTGTACGCTTCGAACCCCATAAGAACGGGTGTTCCCAAACACTTTCACCAGCCACCGCATAATGGCCGTAACGCTCTGTTTCTGCGCGGAAAGGACGCACCATTTGACTATGACAAACAGTACAGCCTTCGCGCACATAAATGTCGCGTCCTTCCATCTCTAGTGCTGTGTACGGACGAAGGTTATCTACCGGTTCAGTGGTTTGCTTTTGATAGATCAGCGGGGTGATCTCGACCAGCGCACCAAAACTGATTGCAACGATAATTAAAATCGCAAGCAGACCGGTATTTTTTTCAACGATTTCGTGGCGATTGGCACTCATTTATTCGTTCTCCTTATACCGCAGGCTCAAGCGACTTCAAGCTAGCTTCTGGCGCACGAATCGTTTTGTACGCGTTATAAGCCATCAGGAACATCCCTGAGAGGAAGATTGCACCGCCGATAAAGCGGACGAAATAGAACGGATATGAAGCCTCTAGTGATTCCACGAAGCTGTAGGTAAGGGTGCCGTCAGTGTTTACTGCACGCCACATCAGACCTTGCATCACACCAGAAATCCACATTGCCACGATATACAGCACAGTACCAATGGTAGCGAGCCAGAAATGCACGTTAACCAGTGATACGGAGTACATACGCTCTTGGCCAAATAGTTTTGGAATAAGGTGGTAAATGGAACCGATCGATACCATCGCAACCCAACCCAAAGCACCAGAATGCACGTGTCCAATGGTCCAATCGGTGTAGTGCGACAATGCGTTGACCGTTTTAATTGACATCATTGGGCCTTCGAACGTGGACATGCCGTAGAACGACAAAGAAACGATCAAGAAGCGCAAGATTGGGTCATAACGCAGTTTATGCCATGCACCAGACAGGGTCATAATACCGTTGATCATACCCCCCCAAGATGGAGCAAACAGGATCAGCGACATCACCATACCCAGCGACTGGGTCCAGTCAGGCAGTGCTGTATAGTGGAGGTGGTGAGGCCCCGCCCAGATATACAGTGAGATAAGTGCCCAGAAGTGAACAATAGACAGGCGATATGAGTACACTGGACGACCTGCTTGCTTAGGCACAAAGTAGTACATCATACCTAGGAAACCAGCCGTCAGTAGGAAACCTACCGCGTTGTGTCCATACCACCACTGCACCATGGCGTCGACGGCGCCGGCGTAGATAGAGTAGGACTTCATCGGTGAAACGGGGATCGCCATGCTGTTAACAATATGCAGTACAGCAATGGTCAGGATAAAGGCACCGAAGAACCAGTTCGCAACATAGATATGAGAGGTCTTACGCTTAATCAGTGTTCCGAAGAACACAATGGCGTATGCCACCCATACGACAGCAATAGCGAGGTCAATTGGCCACTCTAGCTCTGCGTACTCTTTCGAGGTGGTATATCCCATAGGCAGCGAGATTGCTGCGGCGATAATAACGGCTTGCCAGCCCCAGAAGGTAAACTCTGCTAACTTCCCTCCGAATAACCGTGTTTGACACGTACGTTGCGCAACGTAGTAAGACGTCGCAAACAGCGCACTGGTACCGAATGCGAAGATCACTGCGTTAGTATGCAGTGGGCGCAAACGGCTGTAGGTCAAATACGGAATATCAAAGTTCAGCGCAGGCCACACCAACTGAGCGGCAATAAGTACACCTACTGCCATGCCCACAATACCCCACAAAATAGTTGTTAGGGTGAATAAGCGGACAACGCGGTAGTTGTAGTCTTGTTCAAGCTGCTTAACTTGGCTCATATTGCATGCTTCCACTTTTTGGTTAACTACACTCACGTTTGATACGGACGAAGCCTCCGCTTCGTCTTGTTACATACCATCCCAAAGCACATCATCCGTCGCGTACGGTTTTTAACCGCTTTACTCGCTCCGTTGCTATTTCTTTGTAAAAATGGCATTTTCGGCCAGAATCATACTGTAGATAATGGGTGAAAAACAGGGGCTAACCCACACACTCAGTACGGCTTACCCCTCTTTCTTATAAAACTTTGACCTCTGTAACACGGAAAAACCTAACGATGGCAGCAGAAAAACTTACCAAAGGCCGACTCACGCAAATATTGGTGATGCTTACACTTTTAATCTCCGCGTTCATTTGGCGCACCCTTATCTATACGCCGGGACTTTCGAGTATAGACTGCGATGGTCGCCAAGGAGTTTGTGGCACATCACATTCCCCCAAATTGCTTACTTATCAATGGGAAAAAGAGGGAGATAATTTAAAATTCTTTTTAATATCAGAGACAAAGCCACATGTTGCCTACTGGTTGAAAGATGGCACACAAGCGCCGCAAGTCGCAGAATCCTCAGAAGAAACCCCAGAAGGCGTGCAACGAGTTTGGCAGTGGACATCAGAAACTCGGCCCGAGAGTCAAGACGTGTTTATGGTTGTCATTGATCAGTATCAATTCAAATTTGATTACCTAAAAACACTCAATTAATCTGCGTGTAAATTCGCTTTTTAAGCGACATATGTCGCTTATTTTCTGGAATGGCATTTATCTTAAGATTTCTCTAACCATTCTCTAAAT